>CAZIXH010000329.1:0-4932 GCA_964543055.1 uncultured bacterium | reverse complement strand
GCCCTGCTGGGTGGCCTGTGCGGGTGCAGGCGCTCTGGGTTCTTCGGGGGCCAGGGGTGGGCGGATGAAAACCCATGGGACAGGCTCCTCCACCTGGATAGGCGCATTTGCTGGGCCGGGCAGGGGTAGTACCTCGAGGTTCGTGGGATCCCAGTCCGAGGCTGGAATTTCTAGCTCCAGACCCACGGGCAGGGGGTCTTCGAGCAGGCCGTTGAGCATCATCAGGTCGGCTACGCTCACCTGGAACAGCCGGGCAATGCGCTCGAGGGTATCGCCAGGCTGTACCACGTAGCCCTGTCCCCAGGCCAGTCCAAAAAAGAGTAGCAGGCCAACCCAGCGCTTCATAGCACCATCAGGTGTTTGGGGCTTTTGGAAAGGACTTCGTGCCCCTGCTCGGTGACCAGTACCAGGTCTTCGATACGGCAACCGCCCACCTGGGGGATATAGACCCCTGGCTCAATGGTGACGATGTTACCGGCCTCGAGTACGTCCTCCGAGGTCTGGCCCAGACCGGGTGCTTCGTGAATAAACAGGCCCACCCCGTGCCCCAGCCCGTGGGTGAAGTATTCACCATAGCCCTGCTGGTTGAGGTGGTCGCGGGCCAGCGCATCCAGTTCCTGGCCCTTCTTGCCGGCTGCAACGGCCTCGAGCGCCAGCGTCTGGGCCTCCAGTACGGCCTGGTAGATGCCCTGTAGCTCGGCCGAAACCTGCCCCACCGCCACGGTGCGGGTCATGTCGGAGCAGTAACCGCTCACCACACAGCCAAAATCCAGCGTGACCAGCTCCCCCGACTGAATTATGCGTTCGCTGGCCCCCCCGTGGGGCATGGCGCTGCGTTCCCCCGAGGCCACGGTGGTACCGAAGGCCAGTCCTTCGGAGCCATGCTGGCGCAGGAAGTACTCGAGTTCCAGCGCCACCTCGATCTCCCGCACCCCCGGCTTGATAAAAGGCAGGATATATTCAAAGCCCCGGTCGGCCAGTTGGGCCGCCTTGCGGATGTGGGCAATCTCTTCGGGGGTCTTGCGCTTACGCAGGTTTTCGATAATCCCGGTGGTGGAAACAAACTCCAGGTCTGGAAAATCCCTTTTGAAGCCTTCCAGGGTGGCCACGCTCAGGTGGTCGGCCTCGATGCCTACCCGGCCCTGGAAAAACTCGGAGAGTAGCCGGTTAATCTCCGTGCGCTTTAGCAGGATGCGGTGGGGAAAGCGCTGCTGGGCAGCTTCCACGATGTAGCGCCCGTCTGTGATGAGGGTGGCGCCCATGCGGGTAATGACAACCTTGGCATCCTTACCTTCCACAAACCCCGATAGATAGCGAACATTGTAGGGGTTGGAAACGAAAAGCACGTCGAGACCGTTTTGATCCAACAAGCGGTTAAAGTTCACGCCCGAACTTTACCCTACCGAGCGGGATGTCGGCGAATATTTATTTCACGAGCATTATTTATCGTGAAAAGATACACAAGTATATGTCTCATGGAATAGAGGCTTTCCCGTGTTAGGTTCATGCAGAGGATGCGTACACACCATTTTGCTTTCTTCTGGCTATTGCTCTCGCTCGGCTCCCTGGCGGTGGCCCAGGTCTCGCCTGAGGCAGCTCAACTGCTCGAGCGGGGCCGCACGGTGCTGGGCGGCTCGGCCCTGGCAAACCTTAAAACCTACCGCGAAGTGACCACCAACATCTACTACACTCCGGACGGCAAGGAGGAGAGCCGCATCGTGACCCTGTTGCTGGTGGATTTTGTCAGCAACCGGGTACGCCTGGAAATCTACGACCCCCAGAGCCTGAGCGGCGCAAACCCAATCCCACTGGCATTGCAACAATACAGTCCGCAGGAGAGCTTTTTTTGGAGCCGGGAAACTTCTCTGCGGCCCTTACCTGCCAATCAGCGTGAGTTGCTTCGCTCGAGCCTCTACACCGGCTGGCTGGGCCTGAAATATGGCAGCAGCAACCGCGAACGGGCCAGTGTGGTTCAGGGTAGCCTCCGCAACCAGTCGGGCCGGCTGCTCACCGTGAGCACCCAGGGCTGGGTAAGCACCTATCTATTTGCCGCCGATGGCTTGCTTCTTGCCGAACGCCTGAATATTCCAGGAGTTGGCGAGAGCATCACTTTCTTTTCTAACTATCAAACCGTACAGGGGGTACGCCTGCCGCAAAAGTGGGAGAACTACGTGGACGGCGTTCTAGCTGCTCGCGGTGAGCTAATGGAGGTCGAGATCAACCTCACCTTCTCTGAGGCCGACTTTTTCAAGCCGGTACGGTAATAGCTCCAGGGTGCAACTGCACCCTGTCATCACCTGCTTCCTAGCTTGAGTACCAGACCTGTCTCCATGGCTTTGTGAACTTCCAGGTCGAAACCTTTCCATCTTCGGAGATTTTTTGGAATCAGTTAAATCCAGTATTACGGTCTGCTTGCTGCTTAAACGGCTCTTAATTTTTTGTGGACAAAACTCAAGTAATACCAAGCTAGCCTGTGAGCCAATTGAGCCAATATTGAAATCAGTTGGAGCTACAGGGGCCGGAGGTACGTGTGAAATCCACCGTAAAAAAAACGCTGTTCGCTCAACAGTGGCAATTGCTTCTTCTGGGGCTTACCGCATGGATTATTCTTCCATCGTGCAACTTGCGGGATTCCAACGAGGTCTCACCCCCAGGTATACCGCCGATGGTTCCCCAGCCCCTTCCAAAAATTAGCCACCCCTATCAGGCGCTCGGGATCGGTGGAGGCGGGGCCATGTCGAGCTTTTCCACCAGCCCGGCTAATCAGAACCTCTGGTTTGTGGCAACCGACATGGGTACCTTGTTTCGATCTCCCGACCAGGGGGCAACCTGGGAGGTGGTTGACCATAAATATGTCACCTACTCGGCGAACCTCGAGCTTTCTGCTCCTCTGGGCTTCAGTTCTGATGGCCAGACCGTTTACTTTGTCAATGCGGGAACCGAGGTAAAACGTAGTCGAGATACGGGCATCACCTTCGAGAGCATCCGTGTGCCTCTCAATGAGGGGGAGCGTATTTCCTACTGGATTAATCCCTTTACAAGTCCCAATATTGTTTTTGCTGCAACGAATCAGGGGTTATTGAAAAGTACCAATGGCGGAGACTCATGGAATCGTATCTCCACCGTGAGTGGTTCGGCCAAGGGTTCAATGGTGGATGGACAAACTGGCCAGATCTTTCATGCTGTCTCAAACAGGATTTATCGCTCAACAAACGAAGGAGAATCCTTCGAGATTTTTTTTCAACCCAGTGGCAACACAATACGATCGTTCGCGGGTGGGAGGGATGCGAATGGCCTGACCCTTGCCTACCTCGATAATGATGGCAGCTCAGCCTGCTCTTGGGCTTCGGAGACCAAAACCAAAGAGAAGTGTGGCTATGTATGGATTTCGACCAACCAGGGGCCTTTCTTGCGTACAGGGCAGTACGGTGGTGAGCACCTCGGTATGGCTGAAAATGATTCGCAAACCATTTACGTAACCGGTGCTCGTGGCTGGGAAAGAGCTTACGGCACAAAAATTTGGATTTCCACCAACGCCGGAAGAACCTTTGATCTCGTGCTTCACCAGTTAAACTGGGACAAGAATCCATACGAGATCTGGCCCAAGCTAGAACTATCTGCTGTTGGGCTGGATAGGGGTTACTGGGATGACGGATGCCATAGTTTTTGGGTTAATCCGAGAAACTCGGCCATGGCTGGGTGCACGGGTAATTTTTTCCTCCACGTAACCGGTGACCGCGGTCAAACATGGAAGGCTCCTTTCACACAATACGCCGACATAGGGCCAAGGGAACCCAAGAAAAAGTGGCGATCCATCGGTCTCGAGATGACCTCAATATTCCGGGCTAAGTTTCATCCAGATAATCCTCTGCTAATGTACCTCAGCGCTGCTGATGTATCAGGGTTGGTGAGTGAAGATGGTGGAAAAACTTTCCGAATCACCTCAACTGGCTACAACACAACCTACGACTACGCCTTTGAGCCTGGATTGATGGATGTAGTATATGCCGCAGCAGGTGCGACCCATGACTTCCCCTATAACTGGCACGGGAACTATATGAAGTCCGAAGGGGGGGTGTTCAAATCCAACGACAAAGGGCACACATGGATTCGACTCACGCCCAATAACGAAACGTTCAATCGACAGTTCTTATCCATTGCCTATGACCACCACCGGAAAGTTCTTTATGCAGGCAGTCAGGGAGATGGTATTGTTAGAAGTACCGATGGAGGTAAAAGCTGGCATTTTTTCAATGCCGGTCTGCCCACATCGCCTAAGATCATTCCTCAGATCGAGGTAGACCCAGCTACTGGAAATGCCTATGCTTTGTTGACGGGAGATGCACCCGACTACACTAACGGAGACTATACCGGCATTTACAAGCTGAACTGGGGGTCTACCAACTGGACCTTACTACGAGGCAGCCTGGAGCGCCCCCCTGGCGTAAATCCATCAAGCAAACTGTGGAACTACCCCACGGCTTTTGAAATTGATCTTCGCCCCTCTGGAAATAGGCGAGTTATATGGCTGACAGACCAAGAACGAGCTGGTGCTTGGATGGCCACAGGCGTGTGGAAATCGGAGGATGAAGGTTCAACCTGGAGTAGATTGCACCAATTTACGCATCCCCAGCATGTTGAAATAGACCCTTCAGATCCTGAAAGGGTGTACTTAAGCGGGCCGTTTACAATTGATGGTAGTTGGGGTAACGGGGGTGCCCTCTACACTACTGATGGTGGAAGAACCTGGCGAAAAAACGATTTACTTCCTCTTCGCACGAATCTCCACGCAGCTAGAATCGACCCAAATAACCCAGATAAAATTTTTTACCTATTCTTCGGGGGCGGTATCCTGTATGGTCCAAAACCCAACTGATATTGCATTGTCGTGCAGATACCCGTACAAATGTGTCTATTGTGGTTGAGTTGCAC
>CAZIXH010000328.1:0-6858 GCA_964543055.1 uncultured bacterium | reverse complement strand
ACCTCGGGCTTCTGTCCGATCAGCACCAGCCGCTGGATATTGCGCTCATTCATGACCTGCTCGAGCAGGCCCGCCAGGCGCTTGTAGAAGCGGTGGGTCCAGGTATCCAGCCGACGCTCGAAGCGGTCGGTGTTGGCCGCTGCCCGGTGGATGCCTCCCTGGCCGTAGCGCCGCCCTGGGCTGTCCTGGGTGAGCTGGTTCCACTCCTGGGTGGGCACAGCCCGAAAAGCTCCCGGCAGCTCCTCAATCTCGCCCAGGTATACCTCGAACATGCGCCATTTCTCGCTATCCAGGTAGACCACCCCCACCCGGTCGTATTCGTCCAGCACGTAGAGAATGGGGGTCAGGTAGGGCTCGCCCCAGCGGGCTTCGACGCCCTCCACCAAAGGCAGATCCACCTGCAGGTCGTAGATTTCCATCCAGCTCCCGGTGGCAAAGAGCACCCGGCTGCGGGCCTGGGGTAGGTCGTGCTCGAGCGCCTCTAGCACCTTTTTGCGTACCTCGGGGGGCGTTTTGGTGGTTTCCAGCGCCTCTCGAGCCCTGAGCACATAAGCCTTACCCTGGTTGCTCGGGTTGGCCGGGTTCACATCCAGATACAGCGACAAGACCGGAGCCACCCTGGGAGCCACAAACTCGCGTATGTAGCGGGTACCTTCCTGGGTCAACATGGCAACCTCCTTCTTTTCTATGTGCTGGGAGGTCAGGTGCTCACCTCCGCCTCCTGGTTTGATTCAAACCCAGGCCAATTACCTATCCATTACAGTTGCGGGTACTGGTCGCCTGCTCATCCTGCCTCAAGCCTCCGGGCTTTTGGGGCTCAGGCTACGAACCTCGTGATAGGGGGCGATGGGATTACCCTGCTTGATGTGTTCGGCCAGCGCCTGGGTTTCGGGCATGGGGGTATCGCCCAGCTCTTCTTGCAAAAATTTCACAAAGCGACGGTAATGCTCGATAGCGCCGTAGCGATCCCCCATAGCGGCGAGACACCACATCAGACGCTGGTGGTAGTTCTCGCCGATATAGGGGTCGGTCTTCAGGGCCCGCTCGAGGTAAAGGGCAGTAGCCCGCCAGTCTTCCCGGTCATAATGGATCATGGCTACCTCCAGCAGCGCTTGCACGTAGGCGGATTTGTGTTCCTCGCGGGCCTGGGAAACCCAGTTGGTTGAATAGCCGGGCAGATAATCGCCCCGATATAGCGATATGGCCCGCAGATAGCTCTCCAGGCGCAGGTCTTGATGGGCCGCACGCTGGCCCTCGGCAAGGGCCTGGTAGAAATCGTATAAATCGGTGCTGTGCAGAATTTCTTCGGTCAGGCGGTAACGACCATGATCCTCCAGGATGGCCGCGGGGTTCCCCAGCGCGGTACGGATTCGGAAAACCGTTACCCTGAAGCGGTTGTTGGCAATGGGGTCAGGGTCGAGACCCCACAGGGTCTCGAGGATTTCTCCCTTACTGCGGCCTTCGGGGTAGGAAAGCAGGTAGAAGAAGAGTTCTTCCGCTGTGTGGGCGTGCCAGACGGCGGGTCGTCCGGCCACCAATACCTCCACCTGGCCCAGGGTGCGCACCCGGAGCGCAGGCGTAGCCTGTTCTGAACGGGTCGGCATCCTTTTCATGTCTTAATTTTGTTACAAAACCATTACCGCTTCATCCGCCATTTGGAGTAGAAGGGCCACTGACCAGATCTGGATGCGCTGGACAAAGGAAAAATGAGGCGGCAACCTTGCCCCAGGGTTGGTGGGAAGCGATGAGCCCTGGCCTGTGGCGCTCGACCCTTGACCCTTGTCCCCGTACCAGCGGTAACACCGTGGTAATGGCCTGGGCCCATTCTAGGCTCAGGTGAACTGGATTGAACCAACAGGAGGTGCTTGTGTTTCGTCACATCTTGGTTCCTGTGGGGCTGGGAGCGGGTAGCCAGGCTGCTGCCCAACATGCCCTCGATCTTTCGCGCTGGCTGGGCTGTAAGGTGACACTGGTGCATGTGCTCGAGAACGCCGAGGGCTCGGTTTCCGAGACCTTTGCCAGAATGGTGCAGGGAGCCCGCCGCCAACCGGCAGTGCTGGTGGTGGAGCCCAAGGGCCAGACCATCGGCGCGGTGGTGGCCCAGACCGTCCAGCAAACCCACGCCGACTTAATTGTGATTGGCTGCCACGATGACGCCGAGCAGACTTCGGAGGTGCTGGGGCCTACAGCCCAGAGCATTGTGGCCGATGCCAGAGTACCCGTGCAGGTGGTTCCCACTGCAGTACTGGTGCAGCGCAAACCCTGGCTGCAACGCTTCGCGGTTCCCGAGGTGCACGAGATTTGACGCCTGCTGCGGGGGTTGGGTTAATGTCTACCGATTTTGACGCAAACTCAATGAAGTCGGGTTCTCGTATCCATTACATCTTTGGAGGGATGTAAAGGCCAGGCTCTCGGGTCAATCTAGAGCCAGAGGTAACCATGCAGTCTGCTCCTGGTGCTCCCCGCTTGCAAAGGAGGCCCCAGATGATCGGCCAGATGATCGGGTGGTATGCCTTGTTCGGGATCGCTGCCCTGCTTGCCGTAGCCTGGCTTGGCCTGAGGGTGCAGCCCGCGCCCTTTCCGGCTTACGCGGCAACCACCGTGCCCATCGCCACTGTGCCTTTGCCCACCGGGCTGCCCGCTCCGGTTGAGCGCTTTTATCGCACTGTTTACGGTGAGCAAATTCCCGTCATTACCTCGGCGGTGGTTACCGGGCGGGCTCTGGTGGGGCCGGTTCCCGGATTCCCCAAATTCCCAGCCCGTTTTCGCTTTATCCACGAGGTCGGGAAGAACTACCGCCACTACATCGAGGCTACCTGGTTTGGCCTGCCCCTGATGAGGGTTCACGAGACCTATCTGGATGGCAAAAGCCTGCAGGAACTGCCCTGGGCCAGGGTGGAGAACGACCCTACTGCCGATCAGGGCGCCAACCTGGGGATGTGGAGTGAGTCCATGTGGTTTCCTGCAGTCTTCCTGACCGACCCCAGGGTACGCTGGGAGCCCGTAGACGACCAGACAGCGATTTTACAGGTGCCCTTTCGGGAGGGCAGTGAACGCTACGTGGCCCGCTTCGACCCCGATAGTGGGCTATTGCGCTGGCTCGAGTCCATGCGCTACAAGGGCACCACCGGCAAAAAAGTGCTCTGGCTGAACGAGAGCCTGGAATATAAACCCCTGGGCGGTTATCTTTTGCCAACCGTGGGGGCCGCGACCTGGATCGACGATGGCAAGCCCTGGGCGGTTTTTACCGTCGAGGAGATTGTCTACAACACCGATGTTAGCCAGTACGTGCGGGCTAAAGGCTTGTAGGAGGTGGGTATGAAGGTGCTTGTGGCGTATGCCAGCAAATACGGCGCAACCGCCGAGATGGCAGAGCGGCTGGGCAAAGTGCTGAGCGAGGCAGGGTTGGCCGTGGAGGTGCTGCCTGCCGAAGCGGTGAAGGAGGTGAAGCCCTACGACGCGGTGGTGTTGGGTAGTGCGGTCTATGCCGGTAGCTGGATGAAGCCGGTGGTTGAGTTGTTGCAAACCCAGGAGGAAGCGCTGGCGACCCGGCCCCTGTGGATATTCTCTAGTGGCCCTACCGGCGAGGGTGACCCGGTGGAAATCATGCATGGCTGGCGCTACCCCGAAGCACTGAAGCCCCTCCTGGAGCGTATTAACCCCCGCAGCATCGCTTTTTTCCACGGCAAGATTGACCCCGAAAAACTGCACTGGGGCGAAAAGCTAATTATCATGGCCTTGCGGGCCAGAACCGGCGATTTCCGCGACTGGAAAGCCCTCGAGGCCTGGGCGCAGGGGATTGCCCAGGCCCTGCGTGCTGAGCCCGTAGCCTGATACGGTTACAAGACCGCGATAAGATGGCCCCATGTCGCTGGCCCTCGTCGCCCTGCTGCTGCTGGTGGCCATTCTGGTGTTGGCGGCGGTTCGCAGCGACCTGAACGCGGGCATTTTCGCGGTGGCGGTGGCCTATGGCCTGGGGCTTGGGGTGATGGGCCTCAGCGCAGCCGAGGTGGCGGGCTTTCTGCCCTCACAACTGGTCTTGACCATTGTGGGGGTGGCGCTTTTGTTCGAGATGGCCCAGCAGAACGGAACCCTCGAGCGCCTGGCCGCCGTGGCGATCCGGCTGGTGCGTGGCAACGCCCGGCTGCTGCCGGTCTCGTTTTTTCTGTTGACCTTCGCGCTCTCTGCGATGGGGCCCGGCAACATCGCTGCCACCGTGCTGGTTGCCCCCATCGCCATGCCCACGGCAGTCGCGGCGGGCATCAGCCCCTTTCTGATGGCAGTGCTGGTCTGTACCGGGGCCAATGCAGGGGCTTTCTCGCCGGTTTCGGTGACGGGCAACATCAATACGGCCCTGATCCAGAAAATCGGTCTGACCGAACCCCTCTTGCCCTTGCAGATTTTCCTCACGGTGGCTCTAATCCAGGCCGTGACTGCGCTGGCAGCTTACCTTCTTTTGGGGGGTTACCGGGTGCAACGCCGCGCCGATGTGCCCGAAGTACCACGGCAAGGGTTCGAGCTTCGCCATATCCTGACGCTGCTGGCCATCGGGCTCTTCATTGTGGCGCTGGTGGTATTCCAGGTGCCGGCCCCTGCGGCGGCCTTTGCGCTGGTAGCCGCCCTCAGCCTGTTTCGGCTGGGCGATGCTGACGCCAGTATCAAGGCCCTGCCGTGGGGGGTGCTGCTGCTGATTTCGGGCCTGAGCATTCTGATTGGACTGCTGGAAAAAGTGGGGAGCCTCGAGCTCACCACCCGCCTGCTGGCGCAGGCTGCTACCCCCCAGACGGTCAATGCTGTGCTGGCCTTCTTCGCCGGGCTGGCCTCGGTGGGAAGCAGCTCGTCGGGGGTGGTGATGCCGCTGTTCATCCCGCTGGCCCCGCAGATCCTCGAGCGGGTGGGGGTGGCCGACCTGACCGCGGCAGTGGTGGCAATTGACCTGGGCTCGCACATGGTGGACGTGAGCCCGCTCTCGACGCTGGGGGCTTTGTGCCTGGCGGCGCTACCCCACAGCCAGAACCGCAACCGGTTGTTCCGCCAGTTGCTCGGCTGGGGTTTGTCTATGACCTTGGTAGGGGCGCTCCTGGCTTGGGTGTTTTTGGATTTGCTGTGATGAGCCAGCCGAATTCTGGAGCTCTGCACCTGGGGTTGGTAATCACACGAGGAGGCCATTTGAATACACCGTTGTGGAGATGTTCATTCACCTTCAGGTTTCTGAGAAGGATAGACCTGCTGCCCCCTCCCTACCACTACTAGTAGAGGAACGAAAAGGCGTCCGCTTCGGCTTCTGCCGGAGTACAGTACGAGCTGTGGCATAGCCGTATAACTCAACCGAAATGGATATATCTGTACGGGTATTTGTTCGACTGTGTACTGAAGCCTGCAAACTATCGAGGCTACTCAGAACAGTGACGCTAGGGGCACAAAAGCCCAGTTAAAGGGGTCATTCCGAGTGCAGGGAGGAATCTAATGCGCTACCATCCCCAACATTCACTAACCTTGTGCCGCAGTAGATTCCTCGTCGGCTAACGCCTCCTCGGAATGACAAGTGTACTTGTTGTTAGATTGGATGAATTTCGTGCCGTTGACACCGCCGTTCTCAGTAACTGCTTGGATTTGCACTATCTTGTGCGTAGACTCTTCTTTGTGCGCCGAGGCCAGCTTCTAGGACTGCTCTACCTCAACCTGGCGACGCTCTTTTGGGGTAGTACGTTTGTGCTGGTGAAAGATGGCCTGCAAACCCTGGGGCCGGGCAAGATCAATTTTGTGCGCTTTGCCATCGCTACCTTGGTCTTTGTGCCCTTCCTGTTCCGGCGCGACCCCAGGCTGTGGCGAGCGGGCCTCGAGCTCGGTGCGGTGCTGTTCGTGGCCTACCTGACCCAGACCATCGGCCTGCAATACACCACGGCCAGTCGCAGCGCCTTCATCACCACGCTGTATGTGGTGGCACTACCCCTGCTGCTGGGAATTCTGGGGCACCGCCTGGGCTGGCCCATCTGGCTGGCGGCGGGGCTGGCAGTGGGGGGCGTGGGGCTCTTGTCCTACGACGGCTCACCGCCGAACCTGGGCGACGCCTGGACCCTGGGCACGGCATTATCGTATGCCCTGTACATCTGGCGGCTGGAGGGCTTTGCCCAGCGCTTTCCGGCCCTGCCGCTCACCGGTATTCAGATGCTGACGGTCACCCTGCTCTCGCTTTTCTGGATGCTCTGGGAAGGGCCTGGCTGGAATGCCGAAGGCTTCCCCTACCTTTCGCTTTTGTACCTGGGCCTGGTGGCCTCGGCGCTGTGCATCTGGTTGCAAGCCCTGGGTCAGCGGCAGGTGCCCGCACCCCAGGCAGCGGTGATTTTTACCCTCGAGCCCGTCTATGCCGCCGCGTTTGCCTATGTGTTGCTGGGTGAACGGCTGGGCTTGCAGGGGATGCTGGGGGCGGCCTTGATTATCGCCGCAACCCTGATCAGCCAGCTCAGGAGCGCCAAACCCCACCCCGAGCAGATTACGCCGGAGATGTAATATCAACCTTAGCAGGACAGTTATTTTTGAGAGGCGCTCCAAAACCCCCTCATCCGGCGACACCCCAGGCGGGGAGGGCCTCGAGCTCAGCCCGGCTCGTGCGATTGAGGTTGACAACCCGTAGGGCGGTCTCCAGATAAGGGGTAGGGTGGCCGGGCTAGTAAGGGAAAGAAGAATGCCTATGCAGCGCTTTTGCGACACGTATTCCAGAGATGGAGTTCGGGCAAAAGACCTGGTGGAGCAGCAAACTTGGGTATATTGGCGGAATGAGGTTTTCATACCCCCCAGCGCCCACAGCCCCGGTTATAGAGGACTTGCACGGGGTTCAGATCCCCGACCCCTACCGCC
>CAZIXH010000327.1:0-4089 GCA_964543055.1 uncultured bacterium | reverse complement strand
CCGGCGCCTTATGCTCGAGCGAAACTGGTCCTACCCGCTGGTGGTTACCGGCGGGGATGAACTGGCCCACTACGGCCCTGGTTTTTTTGACTACCTGGAGGCGCTGGCAGGGCAGATACGTACGTCTATGGCCGATAGTCGATAGTCTGTCGTCGAAAACGAGGGTTGTGCCAGTAAACTAGCCCTGTGCTGCATCGGATTCCTCGTCGGCGAACGCCTCCTCGGAATGACAGGTGGTTTTGTTGCTAGATTCGATGACCCTTGTGCCGCTATCTCAGTCGTTTTCAGTAAGGAGACGGAATCCGGCCCAATCTTATAAGCTTTAGACGGATGAATCTCCAGATTCTGCAAAATGAACTATTGCGCCTTACGGTAGCCCCCGAGCTAGGGGCCAGTGTGGTGGGCCTCGAGCTTTTCCAGCAGGGCTTCTGGCTGCCCGTCCTGCGCCCGACCTCACCGGCAGCGCTGGCAAAGCGAAGCTCGCCCGATACCTCGAGTTACCTGCTGGCGCCCTACTCCAACCGCATCCGGGAGGGGCGTTTTCGGTTTGCCGGAACAACCTATCAGCTTCGCCCCAACTGGCCGGACGGCCAGCAGACCATTCATGGCGAGGTACATGGGCGGCCCTGGACGGCCCAGCGCTTTGACGAACATATTTTGCACTGCAGTTTCGACGCTAGAGCCTTCCCAGATATCAATTTTCCGTTTCCCTTCACCGTGAAAATGCAGTTTCGTCTGGATCAGGATGGCCTCGAGGTCTATACCGCGCTGCAAAACGTCGGCAGTGAGCCCATGCCGGCGGGCCTGGGGCATCATCCCTACTTCATGCGCTACCTGGGGAATTCCTCCGAAGCGTTGCTCAAGTTCAGGGCTCTGGGGGTCTACCTGACCGATGCAAGCTGCATCCCCACCCGGCCTGCCGAAGCCGTCCCTTCCAGTTTCGACTTCTCGAGGCCCCGAAGGCTGGGGGATACCCTCCTCGACCATGTGTTCGCCGGGTGGGAAGGGGTGCTGCACCTGGAGTGGCCGGGTTCGGGCTGGCAGATGGCGCTTCAAGCCGACCCCATCTATTCGCACCTGGTGGTTTTCACTGCACCGGACGGGAGCGTGGCATTGGAGCCCGTCACCCATGCCACCGACGGCTTCAACCTGCTGGCCCAGGGCTGGCCGGATACCGGGGTGCGGGTGCTGGAACCGGGCGAACAGATGGAGGGAAGCATAAAGCTGAGTTTTCAGGAGTGCTGATTGCTATCCATGCATTAGACTTTAGAGGTATGCACGTCTTTCGCCTGCGCGGCGACTTTCAGACCGTGGACATCTATTCGGCGGCCCTGTTCGAGCTGGGGGCTCGCGGCCTCGAGGAAAAACCCGGCGAGGTCTGGGCCTACTTCCCCGAACGGCTCGAGCTGCCCTTTCCGGGGGAGTGGGCCGAGCTGCCCGACACCGACTGGCTGGAAGCCTACAAACGCGACCTCAAGCCGGTGGTAGCCGGGCCTTTTGTGGTGCTGGCCCCGTGGCACGAGTGGAGCGGCGAGGAAAAGCGCATCCTCCTCGAGCCCGGTATGGCCTTTGGCACCGGCCACCACGAGACCACCCGCATGGCCCTGGAAGCCCTTGCGCAGCGTGTGGAGCCGGGTATGCGCGTCCTCGACCTTGGTACCGGCTCGGGCATCCTGGCCATTGGGGCCGCCCTGCTGGGGGCCGAGGCGGTGGGTGTGGACATAGACCCGGCGGTAATTCCCCAGGCCATCGAAAATGCCCGCCTGAATCAGGTTAATCCCACATTTCAACTGGGTAGCCTGGAGGATGCGGAAGGGCCATTTGACCTGGTAGTGGCCAACCTCTATGCCGAGCTACACGCCTATTTTGCCGGGCAGTACCGAACCAGGTTTGGTATTTGTGGAACCCTCATACTCACGGGCATTTTGCTCGAGCGGGAGCCGATTGTGCGGCAGGTCATCGAGGCCAACGCCTTTGAACTGCTCCAGCGCCGCCAGGAGGGCGAGTGGGTCTGCCTGACCTATGCGGCGGTATAGGCCTGATGGAGCGCCTGTTTGCATGTCCCAGGCAAGTCGCAACACTTGATTCCGAATGCATCTGCAAATAAGGCTCAAGTCTCTGGAGTCCCATACCCCGCACCCTATGCGCCCCCACCGTGCCTTTGTCCAGGAGTTGCTGCCCGAGATCGAACTGGGGGGCCGTGAAGCCCACCACTTGGTCGAAGTACTCCGGGCCAAAGCGGGCGATACCCTTACGGTTTTTGATGGCCGGGGTTTGGAGGGTCGTGCGACCGTGGTGCAGGCTGCCCATGGATGGGTGCGTTTGCGCCTGGAGGAAACCTGGACAGCCCGCAAGGAGACCCCCCAGCCCATCACGCTCTATGTGGCGCTGCTCAAAGGCGACCACCTGGCCGAGGTGGTGCGGGCCGCTACCGAACTGGGCGCAAGCCAGATTGTGCCTATCTTGACCCAGCACTGTGTGGTGCGGGAACTGGGCGAACATAAACTGTTGCGCCTGCGCCGCATCGCCCTCGAGGCTGCCAAGCAGTGTGAGCGCAGCGTCGTACCCGAAGTCACACCCATGCAACCCCTCAAAGACCTTCCTCGCGTCGAGCAGGGCTTTGTAGCCCACCCCAGGGTCTCGCGGCGGGTGCGGGATGCCTACGACCCTGAAAAGCCCACGGCCCTCCTCACCGGCCCCGAGGGGGGCCTGAGCGAGGCTGAAATCGGGTTGCTCGAAGAACGCGGCTTCACCCCCGTCACATTGGGGCCCCGTATTCTGCGGGCAGAGACCGCGCCCGTTGCGCTTTTGAGCCTGGTCACGGCGGGGGAAGGATTGTGAACTACCTGCGTTGGCTATTGCTGGTGGGCTGGTTGTTGCTGCCAGGCTGCCGCTATACCTTCCTTCCGCTCGACCCTGGCCGGGCAACCCTGCCGGATCGCGCCAGCCTGAGCGGAACCCTGGAGACCACCGAACGTGGAGCGGTCGCCAGGCTGACCGTCCGGCGCATCGCCGAGCCCGGCTACCTCGAGCTGCGCTGGTACAAGGGCGACCAGCTCTTCCAGGAGCGCTCTATCTGGGTCGAACAACCCGGCACTTTCGAGGCCCGCTTCGAACGCCTGGATGATGGCTACTATCGGCTGATGGTGCTGGTGCAGAATAGCCCCGTGTTGCAGCTCGAGGTCGGCACTCCCTTGCTCCCCCCACCGCCTGCGCCGCCACCGGGTTCCTGACCCTGGGGAATAGGGGTAAGCTGACAGGGGACAGGCGTTTGAAAAACCGCAACCTACCTCTTATCGCCCACTCCCATCTTGTGGGTTCGCTGAGAGTTGGGTATCTGGGTGAGGTTGGTATTCGGGGTTTTAGATGCACTATCTACTTCCCACCACCTTGTGTATCACTGACTACATGCCTGAAGTGGGTATTGTAAGGGATGTTTCCCTCAGCCTAGCCCAGGCCAATCCACAGGAGTACCAGCGGAATTGTCAGAAAAGACAGAACCGAGGAAGCCACCACAGCCCGGGCGGCCCGGATGCCGTCCCCACCAAACTCCCCTGCCATCAGAAAAGCATTCACCGCAATGGGCATGGCGCTTTGCAGCACCAGCACCTGAATGTCCAGGCGTTCCAGTCCCAGCGCCCACCCGGCCAGCCCAGCCAGCAGGGGGGCTGCCAGCAGCCGCAAGCTGCTGGCCTGAAGCTCAAACCGGCCCCACTCGGGTCTGGATTTGGCAATCTGGATGCCCAGCGTGAGCAGCATCACCGGAATGCAGGCCTGACCCAGCAGGTGCACCCCTTGGTCGAGCCCCAGGGGCAGCGGAATACCCAGCCCGCGCACCAGCAAGCCGCCGGCCAGGGCCCAGAACAGCGGTAGCTTGAGGGTGAACCAGAGGCTCTGCACCAAACCCCCACCCCGCAAGAAGGCGGGCCCCAGCCCAAACATCAGCACGCTGCTGGCAATAAAGAACACAATAGCCCGATCCAGACCGGGCTGCCCCAGGGCAAAAAAGGTAAGCGAAAGCCCCATGTTGCCCGAGTTGGGAAAAGTGGCCGAGGCAATCAGGGTCTTGGTTGAGCCCTGGTCGAGGTG
>CAZIXH010000326.1:0-8127 GCA_964543055.1 uncultured bacterium | reverse complement strand
CTTTTTGACCGATAACCCGCTTGTTGAGCTCTTCTTCCAGGCCAAAGAGTTTGCTGTCGTCCTTATCGTCCACGTATACGCCGCCCCAGGAGTCCACCACGCTCTCGATGTCCTCGCGGGCCACCAGGGGGGTGCCGTCTTCGTCCATGGCCACCGGCATACCCAGCGAGTCGTTGAGACGCACCCGGCTGGCGGCCTCGTCAATCAGGTCTATGGCCTTGTCGGGGAAGTTGCGCCCGGGCAGGCTGCGTATGCCAATCTTGACCGAGAGACCCAGGATTTCATCGGGAATCACCACTCCGTGGTGGGCCTCGTAGCGCGGACGCAGACCTTTGAGGATTTCCAGGGTCTCCTCGGGGGTGGGCTCGAGCACAATCACGGGCTGGAAGCGGCGCTCGAGGGCCGCGTCCTTTTCGATATAGCGGTGGTACTCGCCGGTGGTGGTGGCCCCAATAACCTGTATCTCGCCCCGGCTCAGAGGCGGCTTGAGGATGTTGGCGGCGTCCAGGGTGCCCTCGGCGCCCCCGGCCCCAATCAGGGTGTGCAGCTCGTCTATGAAAGCCACCACTTTGGCGTTTTTGAGCTCTTCGATAATCTGCCGCAGGCGTTCTTCGAACTCGCCGCGGTACTTGGTTCCGGCCACCACCCCAGCCAGGTCAACCGAGACGATGCGGGCCCCGCGCAGCACCGGTGGAACCCGTCCCTCCACAATGGCCTGGGCCAGCCCCTCCACACAGGCGGTCTTGCCCACGCCGGGGTCGCCGACCCGCACCGGGTTGTTCTTGGTGCGGCGGGCCAGAATCTGGATGACCCGGTTAATCTCTTCGGCCCGGCCAATCACCGGGTCGAGTTTGCCCTCACGGGCCTCGCGGGTCAGGTCGCGCCCGTACTCGTCCAGGAAAGGGGTGGCCACCGCTTTTTCTTTGGTCTGTTCGCCCGCTTGCGACAGCACCCGCCAGCGGATGGTGTCCACATCCTTGGCATAGTGGGTCATGATGCGGTAGGCGATACCGTCGCCCTCGCGGATGATGCCCAGCAAGATGTGCTCGGTGCCGATTACCTGGCTGGACATGTTGCGGGCCTCGGCCCCGGCCAGTTCCATGACCCGCCGGGCGCGGGGGGTGATGGCGGGGGGCTCGCCGGTGCGGCTGCCCTCACCCCGGCCCACCAGTTCTTCGACCATACGGCGCATGGCTTCCAGGCTCGCACCGTACTCCATCAGGATGCGTGCGGCTGTACCCCCTTCGCGCATCAGGCCCAGAAGCAGGTGCTCCGGCCCGATCATGCTATGACCCAGTCGGCTCCCTTCCTCCCTGGCATAGTGAAATACCAACCTGGCGCGGTCGTCGTACCTGTTCAAGCGCAAACCTCCTGGTATGTAGTGCAAGTGTTCATAGCGCCGCTTTTTCCCTACCTCAATAATACAGTATGCCTCGCTCTCTTTAGGTGTTTGCGCCACACGTTACGAAGCGTTGCTGAAGCCTAAAGAAAACATTAGCCCACCCTGGCAAAACCACGTTAGCGACATTTGTCCCAGCGCGATTATGCTCGATTGCTGGCGCGTTAGATGATTCGTATCGCTTAAGAAAGCGGTTGTGACGCCGGGTTCCGCCAGCCATCAGGAAAATTCGACCCTGGACGAACTCGTGCTTTTCCTCCGAACCAGGTTCAAAGTGGAGAAACTCCTCCACTGTGAGGTCACTTCTGAGCGGGGGCTCGAGCCGGGGCATGGCTTCAGGATGGCAAAATCCTTGCTAGGCGCGGCGCTATGTGTTAGCCTAAAACCTGCGCCGAACCGCAGGAGTAGCCCGGCGTTCCGCTACAGCGAGCCTGGGAGGGTGTGAGCCAGGCAGCCAAGAACCGGGTGAAGGGCAGCGGGCCATACTTCAGCGCAGCTCAAAGGGCCTTGGGGGCAACCCCCTGAGGAACTGGGGTGGAACCGCGAAGGCTTCAGCTTTGAACTTTCGTCCCCAGGCATTCGTGCCGGGGATTTTTTTATTCTGCGGCACGGTTTGATGCGAAGGGGAAGCGAAGGGGCCAACAACCCTCGACCCTTGAAGCGACCGAAGGGAGCAATATGCCTGCTGAAACGATGGAAGAACTGGTGAGCTTGTGCAAGCGCCGGGGGTTCATTTTTCCCGGCTCGGACATCTACGGGGGGCTTCAGGGCACCTACGATTACGGCCCGCTGGGGGTCGAGTTGAAAAACAACCTCAAGGCGGCCTGGTGGAAAGCCATGGTTTACGAGCGCGACGATATGGAGGGGCTGGACGCCAGTATCCTCACCCACCGGCTGGTGCTCTTTTATTCCGGCCACGAGGCCACCTTTTCCGACCCCCTGGTAGATAACCGGGTCTCCAAAAAGCGCTACCGCCTGGATCACCTGCTCAAAGAGCAAAAACCCGAGGTGCTGGCAGCTTTGTCGCAGGCCATGGGCTTGCACGAGAGCGACAACCTGGCGGCGCTGGTCTCGCGCCTGCTGGCCGAGCCGGAAAAAGCCGCCCTGGCCATGAACACCACTCGAGTAGTGGATCCTGCCGACGGTGCGCCGGGCGACTGGACGCCCCCCCGCCCCTTCAACATGATGTTCAAGACCAGCATTGGCCCGGTAGCCGACGAAGCTCCCTATGGCTACCTGCGCCCCGAGACCGCGCAGGGCATCTTCGTGAACTTCAAAAACGTGCTGGATTCCACGTCCCGCCGGCTGCCGTTTGGCATCGCCCAGATTGGCAAGGCCTTCCGCAACGAGATTACCCCCCGCAATTTCATCTTCCGGGTGCGCGAGTTCGAGCAGATGGAAATTGAGTACTTCGTCAAACCCGGCACCGACGAAGAGTGGCATGAACGCTGGCTCGAGACCCGTCTCCAGTGGTGGGAGGCTCAGGGCATCCCCCGTGAGCAAATCCGGGTGCTGGACGTGCCCAAAGAAGACCTCTCGCACTATTCCAAGCGCACCTTTGACCTGATGTACAACTACCCCACCCTGGGCTTCGAGGAAATCGAGGGCATTGCCAACCGCAGCGACTACGACCTGGGCAGCCACACCAAGGGCCAGGCCGAGCTGGGCATCCAGGCCCGGGTGTTGGAAAACCACGACTCCACCGCCAAACTGGCCGTCCAGGACCCGGAAACCAGGCAGTGGTTTGTGCCCTTTGTGATTGAGCCCTCGGCGGGGGTGGACCGGGGGGTGCTGGCTATTCTGGCAGAAGCCTACACCAAAGAAAAGCTGGAAAATGGGGAAGAGCGCGTGGTGCTGAAGCTCAAACCGCACCTGGCCCCCATCAAGGTAGCGGTCATTCCCCTGGCCAAAAACAAGGAGGAAATTACCAGCTACGCCCGCCGCCTCAAGGCCGAGCTACAGGCGCTGGGCTTTGGGCGGGTGCTCTACGAGGACACCGGCAACATCGGCAAGGCCTACCGCCGCCACGACGAGGTGGGTACGCCCTTCTGTATAACGGTTGACTACGACACCATCGGCAAGAGCCAGGACGGCAGCACCACCCTGCAAGACACCGTAACGGTGCGCGACCGCGATACCATGCAGCAGGAAAGGGTGCTTGTTAGGGAGCTGGCTCAGTACCTCCAGGAGCGCTTGCGAAGCTGAGCAGGCCGGTTAGGGCGCAGGACTACAGTTGCTGGCGAGGCCAGCCCCTAGGCTTCGGGGCGTGTTGCGACTGGCCATTTGCACGGGCTGCCATGCCCGGGAGGGCGAAAAGTATTTTGCGAGCTGGCTCGAGCTGCTGCAGTCCCGCCTGGGAGTGGGTTATTTTGGCGGGATGGGCAAGGGTGTCGAGGTAGAGTTTGTTTCCTGTCTGTCGCACTGCGAGCAGGGCTTCGCGGTAGCGGTAGAGGACGAGGTGCTGGTGCTGAAAAGCGCCGAGGATTTTGCGGCCCTCCTCGAGCGTGTGGAGCGGGTGGCCTCGGTGGGCTAGGTCGCGGTCAATCTTGCGGGCTGAGTATCTCCACGATAGAAACGTAATGGGTAGGGAAAGGGTGATTCACGAGGCCGCGCCGCTGCAAACCCCAGAATTCGCACTTCCGTTGAGCAGCATGATATTTCTATCGCGGGCGCACTTAGCACCTGCGCACGCCTGAAGATGCAATTGTCACTTGCCCAGACCCGATGCAGTCCTATGATGGGATTGGAACCATAAGGAGGTGTTGTGAAAAACTATCTTCTACCCCTCGCAGCCGTTCTCATACTGGTCGGCTGCAACCCTCCGGCTCAGCCCAACTTCACGCTTGCCTTGGGGCAAAATGTCTTGAATGTGGCTCGGGGCAACTCGGTGCAGGTGGGCCTGACCCTCACGCCCCAGAGTGGCCTTACCGGCACGGTGAACCTGGCCTTGCTGAGCCCGCCCGCAGGCGTTAGCCTTGCGCCTGAGTTGGTAAATATCAGCGGTTCGACCCCACAAAGCGTAACCCTGACTATTGCCACCACCAACGCCACCCCCATCCAGGATCACACCCTGACCCTCGAGGCCAGCCAGGGCAGCCTGAAGAAAACCGTGAACTTCACCCTCAAGGTGACAGGCTTTACGGTCTCGCTGAACCCCACCAGCGCCACCGTGAACCCCGGACAGTCGGCCTCCACCACCCTCACCATCACGCCGCAAAACGGCTTTACCGGCCCGGTTAACCTGAGCCTGCAAAGCCCGCCGGAAGGGGTTTCGCTGAACCCATCCAGCGTCAGCGTGACAGGCAGCGGTACCCAGGAGTTTGCGCTGGAAATCCAGACGACCTTAGCAACCCCCATCCAGACCCACAGCCTCCCGCTGCAAGCCAGCCAGGGTAACTTTAACGCTTCTGCTAGCTTTGAGCTGAACGTGACGGCAGCGCCCCAGCCCAACTTCAGCGTTGCCCTGAGCCCCACCTCCGCTACGGTGGTGCAGGGCGGTTCCCCGGCCTCGGCCACCCTCACCATCACGCCCCAAAACGGCTTTAGCGGCATGGTTGACCTGAGCCTGCAAAGCCCACCGTCGGGCGTGACGGTCTCGCCCGCCAGCGTAACGGTCTCGGGCCCCAATCCCCAGGACTTCACGGTCAGCTTCAACACTACTGGAGCCACCCCCACCGGCTCCCAGACCCTGACCCTGGTCGCTACCCAGGGCAGCCTGAGCAAAACAGCCAGCTTTGACCTGAACGTTACCTCTTTCAACATCTCACTTAGCCTTAGCAGGTCTAGCACCATGCGAGCCCAGGGTCAGGGCTTCTCGGACTTCGACCTCACCCTTACGCCGGTGGCAGGTTTTAGTGGAACGGTGGCCCTGAGCCTGCAATCGCCCCCCAGCGGCATCAGCATCAGCCCAGCCAGCCTGAGCGCCTCCGGCCCCGTGACGCTTAGCGTGGCCCGGAGCGTGCCGGAGGGGGTCTACAACCTGACTGTACAAGCCGAGAGCGGTGGCCTGACCCGCACAGCGCCCCTTACGCTGCGGGTGTTGCGGGTCAATACCCTGGTGGCAGGTGGTTTTTTCAGTGCTGCGGTCAAGCCCAACGGCGAGGTCTGGTCCTGGGGTGACAACACCTACGGACAGCTTGGCCGCGTCACCACTGGCACCAGCGACAGTACCCCTGCCTTGGTCTCTACTATCAACAATGCGGTCTCACTATCGCTGGGCGAGTATCACGCGCTGGCCTTGTCGCAAGATGGTTCGGTGCGGGCGGTGGGGCGGGACGACTTCGGCCAGCTAGGAGATGGCTCCGCCGACTCGAGCAGCACCAACAGCAGCATCAACCTGGTGACCCCCAGCCTACCGAGCGGGGCCAGAGTGGTGGCGGTGGCAGCCGGGCGCTATCACTCGCTGGCACTGCTTTCCGACGGTACGGTGTACGCCTGGGGTCGTAACAACGCAGGACAACTTGGCGATAGTACAAACATTGACCGCGACACGCCCGTAAGCGTAAGTGCGCTGAACGACAACGATGTAATTGCTCTAGCGGTGGGCACCGTCCACTCCCTGGCGCTACGTTCCAATGGAACTGTCTGGGCCTGGGGGGACAACTTTAACGGGCAACTGGGGAACGGAACCAATATTTTCTCCTACACGCCGATTCAGGTCTTGAACATTACTGACGCCAAGGCCATTGCTGCCGGGGATCTCCACTCGTTGGCTTTGCTCAATGACGGAACCGTTCGCTCCTGGGGTAACAATGCCCTCGGGCAGCTAGGCAACAACTCCACTACCAATGAGAACGCGCCGGTGGCAGTTTCTAGCTTGAGTGGCGTTCGCCACATTGCTGCTGGACTCAACCACAATTTTGCGGTGCTGCCAGATGGTTCGGCCAGAGCTTGGGGCGCGGATGCAAGCTGGCAGTTGGGCAATGGCCCTGATCCCTACGACGATCCCTCTACCGATCCAAAGTATCAGCTCACTCCAGTGGCAGTCTCTGGATTGCCCACAGCAGGCCCCCCCTCACTACAAGCGGTTTCTCTGGTTGGTGGCTTCTTTCATTCCCTGGCGTTGCTCAGCGATGGCTCGGTAATGGGATGGGGCAACAACGACGCTGGTCAGATTGGGAATAGCTCAACACTGCCTTCCAACATTCCAGTGGTGTCTGCTATCACCGAAGTACAGGTGCCTCCTTTACCCGCACCATAGCCTGCAAAGTGCAAAAACTGCCTGGGTAGTCCCAGGCAGTTTCTTTCTGTCGAGGCGCTTATCTACCAACGGTTGCGGCGTGGTGGGGATGTTTGTGATACCAAATCTGCCCAGAAGTGACCCAAAAGCGATATACAAGTCCCTCGGACGCGGCAAGTGAGGGGCGCGTTTAGCGCCGCTCACGCGCAGAGTTGGTATGAGGATAGGCCGGGTATGGGCTTCGGGTGCTAAGTGCCTCCCGTCTATGTTTTGGATAATGGCATAATCGAAAATCATTCGGGTATTGCGCCCGGAGCATAATTTTCTAGCACAGTCTGGAGTCATCTCTAAACCTTATACGGGCGCAACTTAACTGCTATGCGCTCATGCCAAGTGGGGAAGTGGGAGGACTCTCTGGCGCCGCCGTCTTTTGCCTTCGCCAAGGTGGCATATAACGCCTCGAAGGTTGGGTTGTGGCTTTACAAAGCCTCCCCTACCACGTAGGGGAGGTGGGTGGGGTCTGTTGAGTGGTATACAGACTTTGGCCAGTTCGGAATCCAGGCACCCTAGCGGGGTGAGAGCCAGATGGGCAGCAGCCGAGGCGCTCCCAGCGTTTGCAGGCGTTGTACCGACAGGGCGCTGGGGTTCAGAATGCCTCCATCGCTGGCCGCAGCAAAGCTAAAGCCGTCCAGGTTGAGGCCGGCAGGGGGGGTGCTGCTCTGGGTCAGGGGGAGCCAGTCGCGCAAGGGGAGGCTTACCTGCACTGCACTGAGCGACCAGTCGAGCTCGAGGCCACTCCGCAAGCTCCAGTCCGCCTGCCAGCCGTTGGCGGGTGCGTTGGAGGGCGAGGCCGCGCAGGGGGTTTGGGTGGCGGCGCAGGTCTGGGCCAGGTCGGGCACCGTGTAGCTGGTAGCGCTACCCAGCCAGCCTGGTGAGAGGTGCAGGTGCCACTCGAGGTTGGTGCTGGGGGTCACGGCAAGCTGGGCTAGCCGCAGGGTAAACAGGCGGGTACCGCTGCCCAGCCAGGTGTAGCCGGAGCTCCAGGAGGTTCGGAACTGGTTGTTCAGCAGGGTCAGGCTGGCCCCTGGCAGGTTCAGGAAACTGGCGCTGAGGTTGGCAGGGGCAGCCAGGCCCCGCACCACCTGGCGCGAACGCAGGTTCAGGTTGTCGAAGGTGATCTCGCGGGCGTTGAACAGGTAGAACTCGTTGGCCAGCCGCCGGGACGTGGGGATGGCCCGGTAGGTCAGGTTGGCGGCTTTTTGCTGGCTGTCGGCCAGGTAGAGGGTTTGGGTGGAAGAGGTCAGGTAGGCCAGGTAGCTCAGGCCCTCGGCGCTGGCGTTGGGGTTGGTCAGGGTAGCGGTGTAGGAACCCTCGAGGGCAAACGAAGTGGGGCCGGTCAGGTTCAGGTTGAAGGTCTGGTTGCCCGATACGGTGTAGCTCCGCTCAAAAAGCGCCCGGTCGGCCTCAAAGAGGGTTCCTGGGGCGCTGGGTGTCAGGTAGCGCACTGCCATCAGGTCGGCGGTGCCGTTGCGAACGCCTTGCAGCAGGT
>CAZIXH010000325.1:0-5072 GCA_964543055.1 uncultured bacterium | reverse complement strand
CATTTTTTTGGTAGCGCTGGGCAGCCTCGCCAGTCGGCTCAACCCTGGGAGCCGTGACCGCTCTGGCCGCACGGCATTTCAGGTGCTGGCCAATGGGCTTCCGGCGGCCCTGGGCATGGCGCTGGGGTCGCCCATCTTCTTTGCGGCTGCGCTGGCCACTGCTGCCGCCGATACGCTGGCCACCGAGGTGGGCAGCCGAGGCCGGTGGGCCTGGCACCCGCTTAAGGGACGGGTGGAGACCGGAACCAACGCAGCGGTGAGTGGGCCCGGAACCCTTGCGCTGGTGCTGGGGGCTGGGCTATTTGCGCCCTGGGCCTGGGGGCTGGGTGTGCCCGCCGGGGCTGTGGTGCTGGGCGGCATTGCCGGGGCTCTGGCCGACACGCTGCTGGGGTTGTTAGAAGACCGCTTTGAATGGTGGAGCAACGACCTGACCAATCTGCTGGCTACCGCTACAGGCGGTTGGGTGGCGTTGTGGCTGGCTTGAAGGGCTGGCATCGGTTCAGGAAATGCCCCTGACTCAAACCTGGCTTGCATCAGGGCAGTATATGCTGATAGTGGAAGGGCATTGCACCGCATTGCATGCCCTTTTGAGGAGGTCAGGTGCGCTGGCACAATCTATACCGTCGCTGGGTGTTGCAAAGGCACTTCCGCTTCGCCAAAGAGCATCTGGGCGATTATTTTTACGATGCCCTCACGGCGTATGCGCTGGGTCTGAGCAAGCTCAACATTCCCGAAGCCAAAGAGGCCGCCTGGGCCTTGAGCGAGTTACGCAAAGACCCCATCCCGGGCTTTAGCGGGCAGCTCGAGGATATTTTTTTTACCATAGACTTTCATCTACGCGAGCGCTACGGTCACGACATTGCAGGGGCCTTGCGGCGCGGCCTCTCCCGCAACGACCTCGACCTCACGGTGTTTCGGGCCTACGCCTGTGAGCGGCTGCTGCGGGTGTTGACGGCGCTGTCTGACCTGCGGCGGGAGTTGCTGGGTTTGGGCCAGACCCATCGGCAAACCCTGCTGACCGCCTACACCCACCACCGCCCCGCCCAGCCCACCACCCTGGGGCACTACCTGACGGGCGTGGAGAACCTGCTCTCGCGCGACTATCAGCGCCTGCGCTCGGCCTTCCAGACCACCGACAAGTGCCCCCTGGGTGCTTCGACCCTGGCGGGCAGCCCCTATCCGGTAGACCGCAAGGCCCTGGCCCAGTGGCTGGGCTTTGGGGGCACCCTCGAGCACACCTACGATGCCATTGCGGCGGGTGACTGGGCCCTGGAAATTGCCTTTGCCCTGGCCGGGATGGGCACGAGCCTCTCCCGCCTGGTCGCCGACCTTTTGTTCTGGGCCGAGCAAGGGGGCTTTCAGGTGGCCGAAAAAATTAGCCAGGGGTCTTCGATCATGCCGCAAAAGGTGAACCCGGTGGTGCTCGAGCATGTGCGGGGCTTCCTGGCCGAGCTAATGGGCGGCCCCACCACCCTGGGCCACCTCAACTACAGCACCCCCTTTGGCGACGTGAACGACCACGGGCCAGGGGTACTCGAGCCCCTCTACAGCCTGTTTTATGCCGCTGAGGGGGCCGTGGCGCTCCTGCGGGTGGCCTTGCAAGAAAGCCGCTTTGTGCCGGAGGTGCTGGCCCAGGGCCTGCGCGACCGCAGCGTGCTGGCCTCCGAGCTGGTGGATGTACTGGTCTCGGGGCACCACCTCTCGCTGGCCGAGGCCTACCCCAAAGTACAGGGCATGCTGCGCGAGCTGAGCAGCAAGGGGCGTACGGTGGCCGAGCTGGGCCTGGACGACCTGCAAAGCCATCTGGGCTTTGGCGACCCCGAGCTGCTGCAAGCCCTCGAGCCCGAGCGCTTTATTGCCCGCCGGCGGGTGCTGGGCGGGGCCGCCCCGGAGGCCCAGGCGATTTACCTGGACTACGCCCTGAACCGACTGAAGCTCGAGCGGCTCGAGCTCAAGGAGCTCAAGAGCCGCCGCCGCAAGGCCCTACGAACCCTGGCCCAGGAGCCTTTGAGCCTGCTGGGCGAACCCCCCCGAAGCGGCCAGACCCTGAAGGCTGCCACGTAGTTCAGTTTGGCGAGTCGCCGTAGAAAAGCAGGCACTCAAGCGATATGCCTACCCGCTGGCCAAACGTGAGTGACGCAAGCGGAAAAGGAATGCGGTAGCGCCTTAGCGCTTAAGCTACAATCGTCTTGAATGCGCCTGTATTGGAAGCCATCCTGGAGATCCGGCCCTCGTAGAACCCATCCCGCTTGGTTGGGCCTGCCCACCCAACTGCATAGCGGCGTATAGGAGATTTATGCTCGAGACCCGTCTGCAACCCCACCGCGAATACCTGCTGGCCAACATGCCCGGCCAGAAGATGTTTTTGGCCCTCAAGGTGCGCCCCGAGGCCCAGGCTGCGGGGGCCCGGCCCCAACTGGCCATTGCCTTTGTGGTGGACACCTCCGGCTCGATGCGCGAGGTGGTGACCGAACCCAAAGAGCGTACCGGACAGAGCGTTCGGGTGGATGGCAAGTCGTATGAGGTGGTGCGCGGCGCCAAGAGCAAGATGGATCTGGTGGTGGAAGCGCTACAAAACCTGCTGAATAGCCGAGAGCTAAAGCCCACCGACCGTCTGGCGCTCATCAAGTTCGATGACCACGCCGGGGTGGTGCAGCCCTTTACCGATGCAGCCCACAAGGCCCGCTTGATCGCAGCCGTGGAGCAACTGCCCCTGTTCTCCGGCGGAACCCACATGGGTGCCGGGATGCTGGAAGGCATGAAGCAACTGCAAAAGGAGTCGGGCAGCCGCCGCATGATTCTGCTGACCGACGGACAAGCTTTCGATGAGCCACTGGTCGAACAAGCCGCCCAGGAGCTGGCCGAGGCCCACATTCCCGTAACTGCCATTGGCGTGGGCGACGACTGGAACGACGACCTGCTCACAGCCATCACCGACCGCACCCAGGGCAAGCCCTTCCACATTGTGCCCGATACCCAGAACCCGCTGCCCCCCAGCCTCAAGGCTACCGAGCTACCTAAGGCAATTCTGGGCGAGCTGGAAAACGCAGCTAACGAGGTCATTACCATTATTTTCCGCGCGGTCAGAACCGTGAAGTACGTGAGCCTGGATCGTGTCACGCGGCTCTACACCACCCAGGCCGAGTTCGACCTTAATGACAGTCCCCACCCCCTGTCCAAAGCGGCCAAGGGCGACTGGACGGTGTTTATCTTCGAGTTCACCCCGCCGGCCCGCCCGGCTTCGCGCATTCGCCTGGCCCAGATGGGCCTGACCTACGAGGTACCCGGCCAGGGTTACCGGGGCGAGGTACCCCCCATGGACGTGGTGGTGGAGTTCACCACCGACGAAACCCTGGCCGCCCGCATCGACCCCGAGGTGATGCAGTGGGTGCAGCAGCGCAACATTGAGCAGCTCATCAAGCAGGCCACGGTGGAGGCCCGCACCGACCCCAGCAAGGCCGCCAAAACGCTGGAACTGGCCCGCAACATGACCGTCAAGCTGGGCAACACCGCCATGACCCGCGCCCTCGACCAGGCCGTGGGTGAGCTCAAGAGCAACAAGACCATCAGCATCGGCACCGCCAAGACCATCAAGATTGGGGCCAAGACTCAGGTACTCAAACAAGGGCCCGAGGCCGTGCCGGGAGGGAGCGACCTGCCCTCCGACGAAGAAATTCGCAAGATGACCGGTGCCTGATGGGGCCAGGGCGAGGGCATCCCCCCAAACAGGTGCACCGCACCGCAGCTCCACGGGATTCTCGAGGCCGGTGTGAAGCTATACTCGAGTCAGATGTTTTGCGTCCTGTTCATATCGCATAACCCCTGTACTCTCGCGTAGCGTATGGAACGCTGCCCCTACTGCGCTTCTCCTATTCCACCGGGTGCAACTACCTGCCCGGCCTGCGGCATGGGCATCGATGTACACGCTACCCACCACCTGCCGGTGGGCACCCGGCTCAAAGGCGGGCGCTACACCCTGGGCAAGGTGTTGGGGCAGGGTGGGTTTGGGATTACCTACCTGGGAGCCGATACCCAGGAGAACCGCCCCGTAGCCATCAAGGAACTGTTCCCCGAGGGGTCGTCGCGCCGTGCCAACTCGCGCAATGTGGTGCCGCCCACCAGTCTGCTGGGGGCTGGCTTTGCCGAGACCATGGAGAAGTTCGAAGACGAGGCCCGCGTGATGGCCAAGTTCAACCATCCGGGTATTGTGCGGGTCTTTGATATTTTTGAGGAAAACGGCACCGCCTATCTGGTGATGGAATTTCTGAAAGGCCAGACCCTGGGCAAGCGCATCGAGAAGCAGGGCAAGCTGCCCGCCCGCGAGGTGCAGGATATTGCCCTCAAGCTGCTGGATGCGCTGGAGGTGGTACACGGGGCGGGCATGCTGCACCGCGACATCAAACCCGACAACGTGTTTTTGCACCAGGATGGCCGGGTGGTGCTGATTGACTTTGGCTCGGCCCGGCAGTTTGCCCAGGGTAAAACCCTGCAGCACACCCGGCTGGTGACCCCCGGTTACGCGCCTTTGGAGCAGTACGGCACCGCCGGAAAATTTGGCCCCTATACCGACCTCTACGCGCTGGGCGCTACGCTTTACCACGCGCTGATGGGGGTGGTGCCCCCCGCCGCGACCGACCGGGTGCAGAGCAACCAGTCCCTAAGGCTACCCCGCGAGACCCCCGATGGCCTCGAGCAGGCCGTCAACCGAGCCCTGGAAATCCGGGTGGATAGGCGCCCCCAGAGCGTGGCCGAGTTCCGGGCCATTTTGCTGGGTCAGCGGCAGCCTGCGCCCGCCGCCCGAACTGCCCCGCCTCCCACACCGGCTACCGGCAACCTCTCGATTCGAGTGAACCCGCCCCACACCGCCGTGCGGCTGCAAGGCCCCAACAACTTTCAGCAGGTTGTACAGGGCGACACCGACCTGAAAGGGCTGCCGCCGGGTACGTATACCCTCTATGCCGACGCTCGAGGCTTTCAGCCCAAGCAGGTCATGGTACAGCTCCGAGCCGGGAGCGTCCTCGAGGCCCGTTTCAACCTGGCCCCTCTGCGGCGCCAGGCCCCAACCCCTCAGC
>CAZIXH010000324.1:0-2782 GCA_964543055.1 uncultured bacterium | reverse complement strand
CCGGCCAGCGTGACCATCATCACCCCGCCTTTGTCGAGGTGGGCACGGTAGGCCTCGGCAGCATCTACCAGCGCAGCCGCGTTGAAGTGACGGAAATGGTGTTTGAGGAACTTTGAAATTGCTCCGTTTGCCACTTGGATACCTCCCAACTCGCGGGGTGGGCGAAAGTGGCTCCCCCCTTCGGCCTTGGGTGCAGCGTACTTGCCGAACGCCGGAAACCCGCAGGCCCTACGGCCTGCCCTGCACCGCCTGCAAGTGTACTCGAGTCCAGCGCGTTTTCAAGACCTGGGCAGGCCTTGGTTAAGAACAACCGCTTAGAAGCGCTCGTAGGAGAGGATTTGGAAAACGGGTACATTTCTACCCAAACCCGCCGCCAGTGCTCCCGGCAGGTTAAAGCCAGGGTCCACGTAAAAAATATCCGATGCGCCTTGCCCTCCACAGCGAGGATTATTGGCGTTTCCCGTCGTATTAGCGCAAAACGACTCCACTATAGCCATTCCAGCCAGCGCGGACTGCGACCCAGACATAGCAAACCTTCGCCCAGAATATATGAAGGCAGCTACCGCAACATTGTTGGCTCCATACAAAACAGAGAATTGGTCATTTGTATTTCCCTCAGCCAACAGTGCGAGGGCTTGCTGGGGGAAGCGTGCCGTTCCGTCAGGCCCAAAGTTTGCATTGAACCTAATGTTGCCGCCTACACCATTGAGCGATTCCAGCAAGAGCGTGGCGGCTCTATTACCGGTTTGGTTGTAACCGTAAGCACTATAGGTAACGGTACGGTCAATAGTAAGGTTAAAGCCTCGCAATACTGTTGTGCCATAGACCTCGAGCTGTCCATTGGCCTGATAACGAAAACCTGCTATTGGAGTCGAGCCAAGAAGCACTCGACAGTCATATTCGGTGTTACCCAGATTAACCGAGGCTTGATTGACAAAGGCCTGGCAAGTGCTCCCCCAACTCGCATCTGACGGAAACCCTAATGTGCTCAAATCGGGCAGTGTTTGCCCTCTGGTTAGAATCACACCCCTCGCATCGTTTCGAATACACTGCCGCCAACTGAGGCCTGAGCCGCACGTTCCAGGATCATCCAGACGGGGAAATCGGGGTGACTCCGCATCCGTAATGTCATAGCGGCCCACAAACGGCGCACAAAACCCATTCGTACAGGTCTGGTTTTGTATGATTCCCTGGTTGTTGTAGGCCAGTGCCAGTGAGGGATAGTTGGTTACCAAACTTGGGTCACCAATCTTGATGTCCACTAGGTTGTTGTTCGGATTTTGTTGGCTATTTTGAGCACCAAGTCCTGCGCTCCCGGTAAGTGTAATGGTTCCCCAACGCACCCGAAATGAAGCACAAAGATTGCTGGCCTGGACGGGCGAAACCCGCTCACTCAAGAAAGTATTCCCTTGAGAACCAGTCAAGTCATAGTTATTCGATATTTCAAGGTTTCCACTGCCTGCAAAAACTGTCCTGGAGGGGTTATTCCGATCACCTTCGATAAAAACTCCACCGCGGATGCGGGCGTTCCCATTGATAGACTCTTGCCCCAGACCATTCCCAGCCACCACCGCATAACGGGTGAAACCCGCATTGGCCAGATAAAACACCGCACGCACACTCGACTGCGCTCCTGCAAACCGCCCCACCGAGGTAATGGTCATGTAGTTGGGGTCGTTGGCATCACGCCGGATGGTGATGGTGGCCTGCCCTCCCGCGATGTTTTCGGTAAACACCATCTGCCCCTGACTGTTAAAGGTTTGCATGGAGCCAGGGCCATTGCGATCCCAGTCAATGCCCACATACAGCGGGTTCTCACAGGCCCCTACGCTGGCTGTGGGCTGACCCAGCGCCCAGCGAAAATTCTGAAACAGCGCAGTCTTGTACTTTTGCAGCCCGGCCTGGGCAATGTAGTTGGCCTGGGTGGAGGTGGCGTCGTTGCGGGTCACGAACTGTTCGATCTGGGTAGTGTAGAAGGTGCCAAACACCAGCAACCCCACCAAAACCAGAATGACCAGGGTGGCGACTATGGCAATTCCAGACTTAGCGCGCATACTTCCTCCTGCCTCAGTTTTTGAGGTTGGGCATCAAGACCTCTTGGGTGAGCGCCAGGCAGATGCGGCCTGCCGGGCAGTTGACGGTGCTTCCGCTGGCGGTGGTGTAGCTGCTGGCCGAGATGTTGGCAACGGTGGACGCCGACTGTCCAATGACCGTTACCCGCGCGCTGCGGGGGTAGCTACCCGAGGGACAACTGGCGGTGTTAGAAGTGGTGTTGTTGCTGCACTGGTACTGAATATCCATTGCCAGGATGTTGGGGGCCAAATCCACCAGTGAGGCCACACTACCGCAGGGCACATCCGAACGCAGGAGCGTATTGCCGCTAAAGGCATAACTCACCATTCGGCAGGCCTGGTTCTGGTCAGTACGCAGCGTAGTCACGTACTGGGCTGTAAAACCATCTTGCACACCGGCGTTGGTAGAACTGATGCAATTGACCCCACTGCACCCACTGGAAACCGTGGTAATCAGGTTGCCGCTGGAATCGAGGAAGCCCCTCGAGCCCACCATCTGCAAGTCCTGCGTGACCATCTGCATCACCATCCGTACCCGGTCCTGCACCTCGCTGCGGCTCTGGGTGCGCTGGGTCAGGTCGCGCTGGTCGCCAAAGTAAACCGCCACCAGGGTCAGGATTCCGGCCAGAATCCCCATGGCTATGAGCAGTTCAACCAGGGTAAAGCCACGTCTGCGCATCTAGGGGCCTCCTGCGGGGGTGGGACAAGGA
>CAZIXH010000323.1:0-2895 GCA_964543055.1 uncultured bacterium | reverse complement strand
AATCAGCGGGGTCAGGCCCCCCAGGATGTTCAGCAGGGCGTGCGAGCTGGGCCAGAACTCCCCCAGCCCCCCGGCCCGCACATACCACTCCTTGACCGGGGCAATGGCCTGGAACGGCCCCAGAAAGGTGCCCACCAGCAGAGCAGCCGCGCTGGTGTAGACCGTAGCGCGCACCGCAGGTGCGGCGTTGCGGGCGCTCCGAACCAGCAGGAAGAGGAAAAACCACAGCCCGCTGCCCATCCACAGCCCCCCCAGCATCAGGGGCAGGGTGTGCCACAGGCCCATGCGCTCCAGCACCTGGCTGTAGCTGAGCTGCCCATCCACCACCAGGTAGCCTTCCACAAAGCCCAGGGTGAGGGCGGCCAGGTAGAAGGCCAGCGAGCCCAGCACCAGCGAGGCAAAAAGCCGATTGGCCGTCCCTGGGCGCACCGGCTCGAGCCCCAGCCGGGGCCCCAGGTACAGGAAGGCCGCCACCAGCAGGGCCGTGGAGCCGGTGACCAGGTTGATGTGGGCGTGGCTGGTCGGGTCAATCAGTGCCCCGGCCTGTCCGGCGGCCTGGATCCAGTCCTCGTTGGCCGGGAGCACCTGCAAAACCCCCTGCACGGTGCCCACGAACAGCCCCAAAACCCCCACCGCGAAAAACTTCAGCAGGTAGCCGTAGGGCTTGGGCCCCTCCACCTGGCGGGCGTAGTACAGCGTGAGCAGGGTGTTGAGGGTGTAGGTCCAGTACCCCAGGCCCAGGAAGAGGGCGGTGCTGCGCAGGGGAACCCGGTGCCACAAGCCCATGGCCTCTTTAGCCTCGGGATAGGACATCCCCTCATGCACCAGCCGGGCCTCGAGCACCCCCAGCACCACCCAGGAGAGGTAGAACCCGCTCACCCCAATGGCCGTGAGCCAGAAGGAGGCGTTGGCCAGGGCTGCCGAGTAGAGCGGGCGCCGGGCGATGCGGGGCAGGATGTACCAGGTCAGGCCGGTCAGCAGCACCGTGCCCACCCCCACCACGAAGATGTGGGTGTTGGAGAGGTCGCGGGCCATGTGCCCACCGTGGTCGCCCAGAATCAGCCACTGGAAGGGGCCGGGCAGGTTCTTCAGGAGGCCCTGCACCGCCCCCACCACCAAAGCCCCCAGGGCAAAGAGGGCGTAGTAGGGCAGTTGCCGGTCGTAGGCGGTGATCTCGGCCCCGCTGAAGCGGCGGGGTGCTACCTGCTGGCGCCTGGCCGCGGGCACCAGCCAGGCCACCAGCCCGGCCAGGGCCACCGCCACAAACAACGCCAGCACGATGTCCCAGTTGCTCAGGTCACGTACCCACATAAAACCCCTAGCGGTAGCCGATCCCGGGCTCGAGCAGGTAGATCAGGCCGAACCACAGCACGTAAATCACCATCAGGCCCACCAGGATCAGCCAGTCCCGCCGGGTGTCCTTGGGGTCCATGCGTTCGTAGCCTTCCCAGGCCTGGTGTACGTCCTTGTTGCGTTCAAAACGGGCCATCGGGTCTCCTTTCAGGCCAGTTCGGCCAGGTAGCGGGCCTCCAGCCGCAGGGGCGGGGGCTCCATCAGGGTCAGCACGTCGTAGGGGGTCTCCTGGGTTTTGAGCCAGGCCTCGAGCTGCTCGGGGTGTTGCCAGCGGCTGATCACCACCAGCTTGACCTGTTCTTTGGCCTCGTCCAGCTCGCCCAGCACCTCCATCCCGCTGAACCCCGGCAGGCTTTGCAGCAGGCCCTTGACCGCGGTGAGGGCGAAGTAGGCCTCATCCCAGGCGGCCAGGGGCAGCTCGGCCTCGAGCACTTGAGCGACAAAGGTGGTCTCCGGCATATCAGTACACCTGCCCCTGAATGAGCTGCTGGATGGTCAGGGTCAGCATCCAGAAGAACATGAACCAGTAAAACCAGGCCAGCCCATGCCCGGCAGGCCCCACGTGTTCCTGCAGGTAACCGCTGTACTCCTCCGGGGGGTAGAGGTCGTTCTTCCAGCGGGTGCGGCCCTGGTAGCGGTTGAACAGATACAGGCCCCAGGCCATGAGCACCAACCACCCCAGGGCAATCAGCACATAGCGGGCGTTGTTGTACAGCGAGAACCACTCCCAGGTCACCGGCCAGTGGTTGCGCAGGTAAAAACCGAAGAGGTACTCGTAGTAGGGTTGCATCTGGCTAGGCACGTCCACGGGGCACCTCCTGGGCCCAGTCGGGCAGGGTTTCCCACTCGCTGGGCGGGGTTTCGTAGTCGGGGTCGGGTTCTTTTAGAAAGTAGCTTTTGGACTCACCCTCGAGGTCGTCAAAGTAGCCCTTGCGCCAGGCGATGACGGTGACGATCAGGGCCGGGATCATGAACCCAAAAAAGGAGCTCAGGATCATCCAGTCGGTCATCACGAAATCGCCCACCGGGTCTTCGGGCTGGTCGTGGGCTAGGGCCAGCCCGAAGAACAGCAGCAGCGCCAGCCAACGCCTCATGGCTTGGCCTCCTTCCAGACCTGTGGCAGCGTGGCCGGGCTAATGGTGTTGGGGTCCAGCCACTTCCTGGGGATGAAGGGCATCTGATCCACCCCCTGCACGGCCCAGCCGGGGGTGGTCTTCTGCCGCTCGGCGGCTTGCTGCATAATCACCTCCAGGGTCACGTTCTCGTAGCCCCGGCTCGAGGCCGGAATCACCCCGGGGTGCTCGAGCATCCACAGCGCCACCGCATAGGTGGGGTTGATGCGGCCCTCCTTGACCATGGCCGCCACCGGGCCGCCCACCGCTTCGGCATCGTAGGCCTTGAGGGTGATGGAACCCAGCGGGTAAAACTTCTCGGCCCAGGGGAAGAGAGCCCCATAGCCCTGCCAGGTGATGTACTGCTCGGGGTTGGGCACCGAACCCACCTCCTTCATGGTGACGTTGGGGACGGTTTTTAGAAACAGGG
>CAZIXH010000322.1:0-9130 GCA_964543055.1 uncultured bacterium | reverse complement strand
GCCGTAGGCCGCAGCGTTGGCCTCGTTTTCCACCACCGCCAGGGTTTAGGTCAGACCGAGGGCGCCAAGCGCCGCACGGAAGCGCTCAAACAAGGGCAAATCGGCCCAGCCCAAGTTGGGGGCCAGGGTCAGGAGGCCCTGGGCGGGCTCCAGAAGCCCCGTGATGGAAAGGCCCGCAGCTAGCACCCGCACCCCCGAAAGGTGGGGTGCGGTGGCCGCCTTCAGCTGCTTTAGCGCTGCCGAGAGGCTGGCGGGAGCCGGGGGTAGCACGGCTCGAGCCCGCACCTCCCCCCGCAGGTTCAACAGCGCCACCGCCATCCGGTCAAGGTCAATCTCCCAGGCCAGCACCCCATGCCGCTCACCCTCGAGGTCGAGGGCCACCGAAGGACGGCCCTGGCCTGTGGGGGGCAGCGGCTTCTCGATCAACAACCCTTCAGCAAGTAGTTCGGCCACCGCCTCGGTGACGGCAGAAGGCGAGAGATCCAGCTTGCGGGCCAGCCTGAGCCGGGAGATGCCCGCCTCGGCCCGGATGGCCTGGAGGATACGCGCACGGTGCCAGCGCCGCAACTGCCGGGTGCCGCCTGAAGGGGAGGTCTCATGTAATCTGGCCATCCTGCACCTGAGGGGGGTCTTGACACGAACCAGGATATTTATTTATTTCTTGTTCCAAAATAAGATGCTTTTGCCACGATGTCAACGACAATCTAAAATAGACCAGAACCATCTTCCTGTTATGGAGCCCTGATGTAGAGAGCCGCAAAACATGTTGGAGTCAAAGGTGTACCGGGTACTTCGAGAAGAGTAGCTGTCTGGAGAAGATGGCCTGAAAGGGGAGAGGAATGCGGTTTGGAGCCCATTTGTTTGTCTGGACAGCGGAGGTGACCCCCGACGCGGTAGCCCGCGCAGCGAGAGAAGCAGCCGAGGCGGGCTTGGATTTCCTGGAAATTCCTCTTTTGCGGGAGGATTTACCATTGGGGGAAGTTCGGGAGGTTCTGCGCTCTTACGGCCTTGGAGCAACGTGTTCTCTAGGGTTGCCTCGAGAGGCCAAGTTGCCAGAATACCCGGAGCGGGCTAAAGCCTATCTTTCTAAAGCACTGGAGATGGCTGTTAAGCTGGAAAGTTCTGTGCTCACGGGTGTGATTTATGGAACTCTGGGTGAGTCTCCAACGGGTTCTATTCCGGCAGCAGGGCTGGAGGTGGTAGCTCGAACATTGCGTACTGTAGCCCGTGAAGCCCGAAGACTGGGGCTGAAGCTCGGTATAGAGCCCGTGAACCGGTATGAAACAGCCCTTATCAATACTGCAAAACAGGGGCTTGCTCTAATTTCTGAAATCGGAGAGGAAAATGTTTTTCTCCACCTGGACACATATCACATGAATATTGAGGAGAAGGGTTTTCGTGATCCCATTCTGTCTGCGGGTGGGCAACTCGGGTACATCCATCTCTCTGAAAGCGATCGGGGGACACCGGGGTCTGGAAATGTTCGCTGGGACGAAGTCTTTTCAGGGTTAGCCGCGATTGGCTACAGGGGACCGTTGGTGATGGAATCGTTTGTGGCTATGAGTCCAGAGATCGCCAGAGCAACATGCATCTGGAGGCCCGTAGTGGAGGAACCGGGACTTTTAGTCAGGGATGGCACCACGTTTCTCAAACAAATGGGAATTAAGGCAGGGCTTTGATCTTCCTGCGCCTGCAAACTCAGAGTAACAGGGCCGATAGAAAGGGGGGGGAGGGGGGCCGTACAAACTAACGGCTTTAGGCGAAAATATGCTCAGACCACAGGGGGTAACCCGCGGCTCGAGGGTGCTGGGCATCGTACCCGGGCAAGCGGTGCTGGTGCTAGATACCCGTAGTTTCGGCGGGGGCCATGCCCTCGAGGTCACCTACCGCACCGACACTGGCCAGACCGAGAGCGTGGTGCTCTACTGTGCTCTTCACAGACCCACACTTCCATCCAGGCGGCTAATTTTCTTTCCAGATACTACTTTCTTGAGGTTGGATGGCTCGAAAATACGTGTAACGCCAGTTCGGAGATAGAGAAGAGGAGAAAAAAGCGTGTGGCTGGAGAAAAGAAAGACCTCCAAGTAAGCTGAGGGCGCAACTTGAGAAATCTTATGATACCGGTCTTGCTCGGAGTTGACTTTGGGACTGCCTCTGTTCGAGCGGTGCTAATAAACGCGGAAGATGGTCGGCTAGTGGCCTCCGGTGTATCTGCATATGCGCACGGAACCTATACGCCAACGCGTCCTTTATTGGATCGAATACCGCTTCCTACGTACTGGGCACTCCAGAACGCACAGGATTACCTCGAGGCTCTGGAGAAGAGCATTCAAGCTTGCTTAACTGGTGTGGAAGAAGCCGTTGAGGTTTTAGGAATTGGAGTAGATTTCACTTCTTGCACCATACTTCCGACCGATGAGTATTTACGACCCCTGCATACCCTGTCGGAGTTCGTAGAGCGTCCTCATGCCTATGTGAAACTCTGGAAACACCACGCAGCAGGTCCTCAGGCCAGGTTGCTGAATAATTTGCCGCTTCCATATGGCAAAACCTCTTCAGAGTGGGTGTTCGCCAAAGCACTGGAGCTATTTCAGCAGGATCCGTTGTTGTATGACCGGGCTGCTCGCTGGATTGAGGCAGGAGACTGGGTTGTATCGCATCTAGTGGGCCAAGAGGTACGCAGTCTTTGTCAGGCGGGTTACAAAGCTCACTGGCGAGGTGCCTATCCCGACGCTGCTTTACTAGAGAAGGCGGCGTCAGGATTCTCTTCAATTCTAGAAAAACTTATGGAGCCCAGGATTGGCTCCAAGCTCGCAGGATACCTCACTAAATCATGGGCTGAGAAACTGCGATTGCCATCGGGAATCCCAGTGGCCACGGCTCTGATTGATTGTCACACCTCAACTTATCCTCTGCGAGGGTTTGAACCAGGTGTCTTGGTATCTAATCTTGGTACCTCAGCCTGCCACCTTTCGACATTGCCATCACCGACTAACCTTCCAGGCATGATTGGCGGTGTGGAGGATGGAGTTGCCGATGGTTACTGGACGGCAGAGTTTGGCCAGCCAGCGCTCGGCGATGCTTTTTCCTGGCTATCTCGATTGACTGGAATCTCTTTGTCAGAACTTGAGGAGGAGGCCAGGCGGGAGCCCCCCCATCCTGCACTGGCAGCTCTGGACTGGTGGAACGGTTCGCGCACACCTTTGCAAGATGAGAGCTTGAGAGCCATTGTTTGGGGTCTGGATCTTGATGTGTCCAGAGGGCAGCTATACAGAGCCATGCTAGAGGCGGCGGCCTGTGGTATTCGCCAAATCACACAAGCTCACAGCGAGGTTGGTGCCCCTCTGGAGCGTATCCGTACTGCGGGTGGGATCGCGGAAAGGGGAGGGTTGCTACTTGAGATTATCTCAAAAGTAACTGGCTTACCCATCGAAGTTTCCAAACAGCCCTTTGTTAGCGCGCGGGGGGCAGCCATGCATGCGGGTGTGGCCGCAGGATTATTTGCCCATGGTCGCGAAGCTGCAGAAGAGCTGGGGGATAAAGACTTCGAGGTGATCAAGGTCGACGATGCGGTGGATGAACGTCTCGAAAAACTGTACATAGCGTATAAACAACTCCATCAGCGATCCGAAATTATCGAGTGGCTTGGCTATGGGCTGGAGTAGCCCCGACCGGTCAGCCATCCCATTTTGAAACACAACCTCACAAATAAGGTTTTTGATGTTAGAAAGTGTTGACTTTTCAATGCCTCTGGGTTTATTATTTCGACAGCAGAAACAAATAAGCAAAGGCACCCTGCTTGAATACTTGGTTACGGGTGGCTGATGTGGAAGAAAAGGCTGCTTGCGAGGGACCATGAGCGTGATCAACAACCCTTCTTTTGCATATCAAGGTCATTGCCTTGGATCTACTGCAACGGGTTCGTGGGTTTGTGATGGATACTTAGTACCTGGAAGAAGTGACTGAGTGCATCTTCATATGTTGGCTGAAGAGCGTCGCCATCATCTGCTGAGCGTTATTGCTGACCGAGGTCGAGTTCGGATATCTGACCTGGCGCAGTTGTTTAACGTCTCGGAGATGACAATTCACCGCGATATTCGCCTCCTCGAGCACGAGGGTATGGTGCGTAAGCTTCATGGGGGCGTGGCGATCGCAGGGATTGAGGAAATCCCATACCGCTCACGGATAGTCGCGCAACACCGACAGAAAGTGGCCATTGCTGAGGCCTCAATTCCACTCATCAAGCCTCGCATGACCATCTACCTGTCACCTGGAACCACAACTACCGAGTTGGCGCGCAGACTTCAGGGGAACGATCTGACCATCGTTACCAACAGCCTCCCTATTGCAGAAGAGCTTATGCGTTCAAGCCAGCATGAGGTCATTTTGATTGGTGGTTCGATACGGCGTTATGCGGAGGCACTGGTAGGCCCGCTGGCCGAAGAGAGTCTTGCGAACATTTTCATCAACCTGGCTTTTGTTGGCGTAACCGGCATGGACCTGGTTGCCGGCTTGACGGTTTATGCCGAGAGCGAGGCCCGCGTACTGCGCTCTGTATTGCGCTCGGCACGTAAAGCCATAGTGATGGCTGATTCCAGTAAGTGGGGCAAAGTGATGGGTCCGCAGGTGGCAGGTTTGGAGGCTATTCATGTGCTCATTTCGGATACCGGTCTTGGGCATGAGGCCGCTCATCAGCTCAGGGCGCTGGATATAGAGGTGATCCTGGCAGAGCCAAGTGGAGGTGAAGAATGAGGGCATTGTTCTTGGACAAACCCGGGTCCTTGTGGTTGGGCGAGTACCAGGATACCCAACCTCGTGAGGGGCGCCTACGGTTGCGCGTACAGGCTGTGAGCGTGTGTGGCTCGGACATTCACTACTTCAAAGAGGGGCGAATCGGTAGCGCGGCGGTACAGGAACCATTCGTGTTGGGGCATGAGTTTTCCGCAGTAGTGGATGACCTAGCCGGGGATGCCTATGGACTGCCGCAGGGAACCCTTGTCGCCGTAGATCCGGCGGAGCCTTGTGGCAGATGTGAATGGTGTGAGCGGGGCGAACCCAACCTATGCCCCCATGTACAGTTTGCTGGCTCTGCACCGGTGGCAGGAGCCCTGCGAGAGTATTACTATGCCAAGCCATCCGCCTTGTTTCGAGTACCCGAAGGTTTCGATGCTACAGCGGCTGCTTTACTCGAGCCCCTTGGGGTAGCGATTCACGGGGTAGACCTTGCCAGGATTCGCTTGGGAGACGACGTGGCAGTGCTGGGTGCCGGGGCTATTGGGCTTTACCTCTTGCAGGTGGCTCGACTAGCTGGAGCCGGGCGAGTCTGGATGATTGAGCCTCTGGCCTACCGTCGCGAAGTGGCCCTCAGGCTTGGAGCTGATGAGGTTTACGACCACCCCGATTCCCTAATCGAGGCTACCGGAGGTCGGGGAGCTGATGTGGTGCTTGAAGCTACCGACAGTCCGGAAGGGCCTGAAGATGCCTGTAAGGTAGCTCGGATTGGGGGCCGGGTTGTACTCGTGGGAATTCCTGATGGAGATAGGTTCACCCTAACTGCCTCAATGGTTCGCAGAAAAGGTTTGACCATCAAGCTGTCCCGTCGCATGGGTCATGTTTATCCCCGGGCAATCAGTCTGGTTGCATCGGGAAGGGTGAATCTTGGTTTGGTGGCTACTCATCATTTTACCCTCGAGCAGGCACCGGAAGCTTTTGCTATGCAGGCCGCACGCCGCGAGGGAGTGATTAAATCGGTCATCCACGTAGACCCCACAAGCCGCTAGCACTTGTGAGGTCTATGTTGATGAATAGAGGAATCTTCAAGGAGGTCACAGCATGAAGGCCTGGAAGTTTCTAGTAACCCTGGTGTTTGCAGTGTTGTTCACTGCGCTGGCAACAGCACAGCAGTGGAGCCTGGCAGAGGCCGCCAAGCCGTACGCCGGTACCACCATCAAGGCCATCTTCCTAGATCGCCCGGGATATAAGGCGGCAGCCAAGCTCATCCCCGAGTTCGAAAAGATCACCGGCATCAAGGTTACCAATGAGGTTATTCCCTACGAAAACACCCGCGAGAAAATCGTCCTTGATATGACCGCTCAAGGGGGCGAGTACGATGTGGTGCTCGTAGACGTGGTGTGGATCGGTGAGTTTGCCTCCAACGGTTGGCTTGTGCCTATGGAGAAATTTTACAATGATCCCAACCTGGCCGATCCAGCCCTGAACTTGAAAGGCTTCTTTCCCATCCTGCTAGACTCATTTGGAACCTGGGATAAAAAAATTTATGGTTTGCCCTTCGATAACTACGCCGGCCTTCTCTTCTACAACAAGTGCATGCTGGAGAAAGCCGGATTCAAGCGCCCACCAGCCACCTGGGATGAGCTCCTGAAGGTCTATGCGCCCAAACTGACCGACCCCAAGAACGGGGTATACGCCTTCGCTTTGCAGTCCCGTCGTGGTGAGACCCAGAGCGCTGACAGCTTTATGCGTATGCTGTGGCCGTTCGGCGGTTCGTTGATCGACCCCAAAACCTTCGAACCGAACTTGCTCTCGCCAGCCTCACAAAGAGGTCTACAGTTCCGCCAGGATCTGATGAAATACATGCCTCCTGGTATTGTGGATTATGACCACAACGAGGCGGTCAACGCCCTGGCCCAGGGTAAAGTGGCCATGATCACTGAATGGAGCGCGTTTAACGGCACGCTCACTGATCCCAAGTCGTCGAAGATTGTCAACTGCCTGGGCGTAGCCACGGAACCCGCGGGCCCTGCAGGCCTCAAGGGGGCGCTGGGTGGTTTTAGCTATGCCGTTAACGCCTATAGCAAGCCAGAACGGCAGGCTGCAGCCTGGCTCTTTATCCAGTGGATCACCTCTGAAGCCAAGGCTAAGGATTACATCCGGGCTGGGGGGGTCTCCGCTCGAATGAGCGCCTACAAAGACCCGGCCATTCAGAGAGCCTTCCCCTTTACGGTTCCCATGGTAAAGGCCTGGGAGCAGGGAAATCCCATCTTCCGACCTCGCTTCCCGGAGTGGCCAACCATCTCGGAGGTAATCGCCCAGATCGGCACGCAGATGATGCTGGGTAGAGTCTCGGTCAGAGAGGGAGCTGCGCAGATCAACGCCAGGGTAAAGGACATCTTGAGTAAGGCTGGCTACTACGACGGACGCAAGCCCAAGCTTCAGTAGAAAAGAAACAGGGGGAGGGTCGCTAGACCCTTCCCCTTATCCAACCTGAGCCGGCTTATCCTCACAAAGACCGTGGTGGTTGAAAGGTAACGGCCCTGTGTGCCTGGAGGTAAGCAATCACCTTGTCGATCGTTTGGGGATGCCTTTACAGCAATCTCTATCCAGGAGGTTGAATGAGCAGTTTTGTTTCCATGGGGGTCAAGGCCCTGGGGGAGATCCAGGCTGTACTCGAGCGGATGCCTGAAAACGCCCTAGATCCGCTCCTAAATGAGGTTATAAAAGCCCGACGTATTGCTACCTACGGGGTGGGGCGCGAAGGACTGATGATGAAAGCGCTTTGTATGCGCTTATTTCATCTTGGGCTGGACGCACACGTAGTAGGGGATATGACGACGCCTTCAATAGGGCCGGGAGATCTGTTGCTGGTTAGCGCTGGACCAGGTTATTTTTCGACCGTGGACGCGCTGGTGGGGGTGGCGCGTAACGCGGGGGCTCGCACCGTTTGCATCACAGCTCAACCGGAAGGACCTGTCCCTCAGCGCTGCGATGTGGTGATTCATTTTCCTGCCCAGACGATGGCCGATGATCAGGGGGCTAGCTCGTCCATCCTTCCCATGGGTAGCTTGTACGAAGCGGTGCAGCTGGTTGTTTTTGACCTGGTCTCTATCTTGCTGCGCGAGCGCTTAGGCCAAACTGCAGCAGAGATGCGCGCCCGACACACCAACCTCGAGTGAGTTCGACTTATGTGGTCAACCCGTACACGGAACTGGTTTCTGGCCCCGACGGTTATTACCTTGCTGGCAGTGGGTATTTTCCCACTGCTCTTTGCCCTCAACGTCTCATTACGGCAATACCAGATCACCAAACCCGGTCTGGGCTTCGGCTGGAATAACTTCGCCAACTACACGGCCGTTTTGAGTGATGCATACTTTTGGGAATCGCTAGGACGAACCTTTCTATTTCTGCTGCTGACACTACCCGTTCAATTCGTATTGGGTTTGTTCATAGCTCTTTTGCTACACCGGCAAGCCTGGCCGCTACTCCGGGCGGTGGCACGGGTCGCGCTGGTGATTCCTCTAGCTACTACACCGGCTGTTGTTGGACTGATAGGCCGTCTCCTGTTTGATAGCGACTTTGGTTTGATTAACTGGGTCGTTACGCTCTTTGGGGGGAGCAAGGTAAGTTTCCTGGGCGATCCAGGTCTGGCCCTCTTATCCCTTGCGGTAATGGATACCTGGCAGTGGACGCCCTTTTTCGCCCTTGTCTTTCTGGCTAGCCTCACGGCGGTACCGCAAGAGGCTGTTGAGGCGGCAACCCTGGAGACCAACCGACGCTGGGATCTGTTTCGGTATGTGGAGTGGCCTTATTTGCTGCCTGGTTTGACCGCCGTGCTGATCCTTCGCACCGCGGATGCCATGAAGCTGTTCGACCTAATTTTCGTGATGACCCGTGGTGGCCCCGGAACTGCAACCGAGTTGATCAGCGTGTATACCCAGCGGATAGGTTTTCGGGTCTTTGACCAGGGGGTAGCAGCAGCCATGGCGATCCTCTCCCTGATCGTCACCATCATCCTGGCCCGGTGGTACATTCGGGTCTTTTATCGGGAGGCTGAATCATGATCCAGAGAGCCCCGGCAAAATCCACTAACTATCTGCTACGGCGTCGCATAGAGCATTATATTGTCGGGCTTTTGCTGCTGCTAATCATTGCCTTTACTATTTTCCCCTTCTTGTGGATGGTCGCAGCCTCATTGAAGTCTCGTGCGGACGTGCTGGCTGTCCCTCCTGTCTGGCTTTTCACCCCCACGCTGGACAACTACAAATAGGCCCTTTCTCGGGTAGATGTGGTACGACCGCTGTTCAACTCCTTTTTTGTTGCGGTTCCTTCTACCGCACCTGCCCTTTTGTTCCGCACACCACCTCCACTATCTCGTGCCCGCTGGGACGGGCAG
>CAZIXH010000321.1:0-2815 GCA_964543055.1 uncultured bacterium | reverse complement strand
CCATGAGCACCAGCGCGGCGGTGGGGATGACCGATAGCACCCCCCGCAGCCCCAGGGGAGCCAGGTAGTTCTGATTAAGGTGCAGGAGCAGGTTCTGCCCTTCTTCAAAAACCCCTGCTCCCACGCCGGGGAGGGGTATGAACCGAATGGCGGCCCAGTAGCCAACCAGCAGCCCCCCGGCCAGCCCCCAGCGCAGCAGGACGGGGGTTGGGTATAGCACCGCTCCCACCCAGAAGGCCAGCGCGATGAGCTGCAAGACTCCCAGGGCAAACAAGGGGGTGTGGGCAACCGAACTAACCAGCAGCAGGCCCAGCCCAAAGAGCGTAAGCGATCGTAGGGTAGCCCTGCGAAGCCAGGTGCCATACCCCTGGGTGCGCTGCTGGAGCCTGGTCCAGGCGAAGGGCATCGAAACCCCGGTCGCCAGCAGAAACCAGGGAAAAACCAGATCGGCCAAATGGAGCCCACCACCCCAGGGCGCGTGCTGGAGCTGGGCGGGGGTGGCGCTGTCCAGGGCAACGTTGTTGACCAGGAGCATCAGCAGCACGGTCAGGCCCCGGAAGGCATCGAGTGCTACCGAGCGGGCTTCACCCTGCGAAGGCGCCGCAGGACGGGGAAGGGGAGAGGCCAGGGCCATGCTCACCTGCCCGCCTGCGCCGATAGGGTGGTGAGCTCGAGGCCCCGTGAGCGGGCATCCTCGGCCAGCTTGACCAGAATGGGTAAGGTCTCCTGGGCGTTGTCGTGCAGGAGCACGATGCCCCCCTGGCGCAGGAAGCGCAGCGTGCGGCGTTCGATCGTCCGGCTACCGGGGTTGTTGAAGTCGCCGGGGTCGTCGGTCCAGAAGGCGGTGGTCAGACCCACGGACTTAGCCACCCGCAGCACCTGGGCATCGTAGCGGCCCCCAGGTGGGCGGAAAAAGCGCACGGGCTGGCCGGTCAGACCCTGTAGGAGCTGGTTGGTGCGCAGCAGCTCCTCGCGCATGACGGCCTCCGAAAGCCCCACCAGCCGCACATGGTGGTAGGTGTGGTTGCCCAGCTCGTGCCCAGCCCTGACCAGGTCGCGCACAAAATAAGGGTAGGCCTCCGCATTGCGCCCGATCACGAAAAAAGTAGCCTTGACCCCGGCTCGCTGCAAGGCATCAAGCACCAGGGGTGCATACATGGGGTGCACAGCATCGTCAAAGGTGAGGGCTACCTTGTTCGAGTTGGGTGGCCCGTGGTAGTACAGCCCGCTACCCGGCAGCGGCCCCCGCTGCCGCTGTTGTAGTTGTAGCCGCTGTTGGTCGAGCAACTCGCTGCGGCTGCCCTCGAAGGTGGGTCGGTGCTCGGCCAGTCTGCTGGGCTTCAGGGCCGGGGCGGTGGGCTCATTCGGATTGAGCCACAGATGGTCGTATAGGGCCAGGGTCTCGGGACGCAGTCGCAAGAATTCGGCCAGTCGGGCTTTGGGTACCGAGGCGGTGAAGAGGGGTAGGGGCCCACCAAAGCCCGCGTAGTCTTCGGCGCGGTAGAGGCTCACGTCTACCACCCCAAGGCTCTCCCGGGTGGCATATGCCCGCTGTGCCACCTGCTGGGCCAGGCCCAGGAGTTGTGCAGGCTGGGTCTGGTTTCCGGGCACCAGCAGCAGGCCATGCGCAGCCTCGAGGTAGCCGTTGGAAAGGTAGACCAGTCGGCGCAGGCCAGGAACCTCTGGGTTCAGGACAATCTGGGGTAGGGGCGGGGCCGGGTGAAAGCCAGGGGCCAGCGGCTGCACTTCACCGGGCGGCAGGCTCTGGACTTTGGGCAGACTCCCGGCCTCGGCGGGGCTCCGCCCGCAGCCCATGAGCGCCAATAACAGCAGATAAAACCACCAGCGATGCATCTGATTCTCCGAAAGAACCAATGACCTCTCCAGGGTGCTTTTTCTGGCTCAGAGTCCGGCCCACTCGAGGGCCGAGCGAAGCCCGGCGGGCCGGTAGCCCTGGGCAGTGTACAGACGATCCGCATCGCGGAACTGCGCCTTTGCTGCTTCGAGGCGGCCCTGTTTGCGGTAGATGTACCCCAGGCCATACACCGCCAGGGGGTTCTGCGGCTGTCGCTTTACCGCTCGCTCCATAAACCGGGCCGAAACCGAAAGCCCCTCGGGGGTGCTGGGCCCGATGAATCCCCTGGGGGCGCGTTCTCCCCGGTAAAAGTCGAACTGCGAGTGCAGAAAGGCTATATCCAGGGGCCGTACGGCGGCGCCCTTGAGCGCCTGGCCGTCCAGGCTTCGCCGGTATCCCAGAATGTGGCCTTCGGCGGAAAAACGAGGCTCCACAAAGCGGTATCCCTGGGCGCTGGCGTCCCACAGGTAGAGGCCCGTGTGTCGCATGAAAGGCAGGGGGTCGGAAGCATCTACCAGAACCTGGGATCGATCCGGCAGGTCCAGCAGCGTAACGGCATGGCCCAGATTGCTTTCCTGCCCTGCCTGGTTGCGCCAGACCATCACCACCCCTGCCGGAAGGCCCAGCTCCTGCAACAGCCCGGCCAGCAGCACCGACTGCAACAAGCACTGCCGCTCACCCAGCCGCACCGCGTTGTAGAACTCGAAGCCTCGCTCGAGGCTAAAACGGGGGATGAGGGTCTTGACCGCCCGGTGCAGCCAGAGGGCGGCCATGCGGGTCTGCTCGACGGAGGCCGAGCGTAGCCGCGCCCGCTGCGCCTGAAGCGCCGAACGCAGGGGGTGGTCGTAGGCCTCCTGGTAGCGGGCCTCGAGCCAGGCCCTGAAGCTGGCCCTTATACACATCTGACGCTGCCGACGATCTCCTCTGTGTAGATCTCGGTGGTCCCCGGTTACTTAAAAA
>CAZIXH010000320.1:0-3898 GCA_964543055.1 uncultured bacterium | reverse complement strand
ACCTGAATGGTGGTTTGGAGCGGTAGCATCAGGGTGGTGTTGAGGGCATCAAAGGTGCGGTACTGCATGTTGAACTCGTTGTGCCGCAGGGCGGCGTAGATGCGGGTAAGGTCTTGCAGCAAAAACGAGACCCCAATGGCCGTAATCATTGGCACCAGAATGCTTTTGCTCCCGCGTTTTCGCAGGGGACGATAGGCAAAGCGCTCCACCAGCACCGCCATGACGCCCGAGCCCGCAGCGGCGAAAACCAGGGCCACAAAAAGCAACAGGAAGGGGTTGGAGATAACTGGCGCATCGGGGTTACCCCAGAAGCGGAAGACCTCGAGGCCAATCACCGCCCCGATCATGAAGACCTCGGAATGTGCAAAGTTAATCAGCCCCAACACCCCGTAAACCATGGTGTAGCCCAGGGCTACCATGGCATACACAAAGCCCAGCAAGAGCCCCTCGAGGATGGTTTGGGGCAAAATTGATAGGAGATCAGCAACCGTCAAGTAAAACCTCCTGGCCTGTGATGATGCGAATGCACACATAACGCTAGATGAGTGCATTCTTTTCTAGCTTTAGCCTGCCAGAGTATATAGGTTGCCGCTCGAGCTGACAATGGGGATTTATCGGTGTGCTAGGCGCAACCCTGACCCTGGGGTCAAATTTTGATTGAGTGCAGCCTGGATAAAGTGATGACTCCCGCTTTTGCGGGAGTCATCTACGAAGAATGTAACTTACTGACGAGCAGCCGGGGGTGCAAACTGGATTACCCGCAGCACTTCACCCGGGTACTTGGCTTCTTTCATGCTTACGATGTAGTAGTCGGAGAGCTTGCGGTCACCCTTGCTGTCAAATTCGATACGGCCGGTCAGACCGTCCAGTTTGACTTCGCGCACGGCGCGGGCTACCTGCTCGCGAGTAGGCTTCTTGCCGCCGTTGGCTTTGATGCTGGCCTCGATGGCATTTAGGAGGACGTTGGCTGCGTCGAAGGCGTACACCGCATAGGCTTCGGGGTCTTTGCCGAACTTGGCCTTGTAGCGCTGAGCAAAAGCAGCAGCCTTGGGCAGGGTGCTGATGGGGCCGGCGGTGGTGGTGAACAGTACGCCCTTGGAGGCGCTACCGGCAATCTTCACCAGGTCGGAGGCATCCAGGCCGTCACCGCCCATGAAGCTCGCGGTGATGCCACGTTCGCGCATTTGCTTGACCAGCACGCCGCCCTTGTCGTAGATACCGCCGTAGTAGACCAGGTCGGGGCGCTGGGCACGCATCTGGAGGATCAGGGGCTGGAAGTTGGAGGCTTCCTCGGTGCCTACCAGAGCCACTACGTTAGCCCCGAGTTCCTTGGCACGGGCCGCAAAGGCTTCGGCCAGGCCCTGGCCGTAGGGGGTCTTGTCGTGAATTACGAACAAGCGGTTGCGCTTGAGTACCTTAACGGCGTACTCAGCCCCCACCGGGCCCTGTACGTCGTCACGTCCGCAGATGCGGTTGACGTTCAACAGGCCACGGTCGGTAACGCGGGGGTTGGTGTTGGCTGGGGAGACCATAGCCAGGTTGGTGTCTTTGTAGACTTCCGAGGCAGCGATCGCTACGCCCGAGTTGAGGTGCCCTACGATGCCCAAAAGATCGGCATCGTTGACGATACGCCGGGCTACTGCCACACCGACATCAGGGGTCGCCTGGTCATCCTGGGGGGCAAACTGGAGCTGGAAGCCCAGCTGCTGGAAGCGGGCCTGGGCATCTTCGATGGCCATCTGGGTGCCCTGCGAAATGGCGGTGCCCAGACCGGACTGGGGCCCCGACAGGGGCGAGACCGAAGCGATCTTGATGACGTTGGACTGAGCCGAGGCCACACCCAGGGCCAACGCGCCCAGCGCTAGAATTGCGATTTTCTTCATGCCGATTCCTCCTAAATCTTCGTTTGTAGCCAAAAAACGGCTGGTTCATTTTACCTAACCCATGCCGACGTGTGTCAACGCCGGACACTGCGTTTGTTTTCCAGCCATTTAGAGGGTACACAATTTTTACGATACTGCAAACCTTCTTCAAATCACAATTACACCCATCTCTGCTGCGGAGGGGAGACCAACAGCGCTGCCTGGGTGATTTTCACCTGATCATCCACTGACGGGTGGAGAGGGGTCAGGAGAATGGAGGTTGATAGTTCAGGGCTCTGGGGTCAGTACTCGGCAAGGTACTGATTAAGTTCCCACTGATGAACAGCAATGCGGTATGAGTCCCACTCCACCCGCTTGGCGTTCAGGAAATCCTTGTAGACCTGTTCGCCCAGGGCATTGCGCACAACGCGGTTCTTTTGCAGGGCCTCGAGGGCTTCGCGCAAGGTTCCGGGCATCTCGCTGACCCGGTATTTGCGCCTGTCGCGAACCGAAAGTTCGTACACATCGCGTTCGATGGGGGGTGGGGGGGTCAGGTTGCTCTCGATACCCTCGAGCCCCGCGCCCAAAATCACTGCCAGCGCCAGATAGGGGTTGCAGGAGGGGTCTGGAAAGCGGAATTCAGCCCGGGTGCTGTTGCCGCGTCGCTTGGGTACCCGAATCATGGCACTGCGGTGCGAGACCGACCAGGCCACGCTGGTAGGGGCCTCGTAGCCGGGGGTCAGGCGCTTGTAGGAGTTGACCAGGGGGTTGGTAATGGCGGCCATGCCCTCGGCGTACTCAAAGAGACCCGCGATAAACTGCAAAGCGGTTCTGGAGAGCTGGTGTGGCCAGACCTCGAGCCTCCCCTTGGGCTCGAAGAAGGCGTTTTGCCCGTTTTTGAAAAGTGAAAGATGGAAGTGCAGGCCCGAGCCATTGATACCCGCAACGGGTTTAGGCATGAAGGTGGCGTGCAGGCCGTGGTTGATGGCCACACGCTTGACCACAAACTTGAGCGTGGTCAGGTGATCGGCAGCCTGTAGGGCATCGGTGTATTTGAGGTCAATTTCGTGCTGGCCTGGGGCGCCCTCGTGGTGGGCGGCCTCGAGGGGCAACCCCAACCGAACCAACATATCTACCATGTCGCGCCGGGCCTCCTCGCCCTTATCGGTGGGGGCCAGGTCGAAGTAACCCGCTCGGTCGTAGGTGTGGGTGGTGGGGCTACCCTCAGGACTACGGTTGAACAGGAAGAATTCCACCTCGCTGCCCACGTAAAGGTTGTCGAAGCCTTTTTTTTGGGCCCGCTCGATTTGTCGCTTGAGTACCTGCCGGGGGTCGCCCTCAAAGGGCTTGCCATCGGGGAAGGCGATATCGCAGATCAAGCGGGCAACAGCGCCTTTGGTGGTGGGCTCGAGCTCCCTTGGATATACCACAAAGGTGTCGTAATCCGGCTTTAGTAGCATGTCCGACTCTTCGACCTCGGTGCGGCCAAAGCCTTCGATAGAGGAACCATCGAACATAATTTCGCCGTCCAGCGCTTTTTCGAACTGGTTGACGGGTAGTTCCACTACCTTGTTGATGCCTAAAATATCGGTGAACTGCAAACGCAAAAAACGCACCTGCTGGTCTTTCAACTCATGCAAAATGTCCTGCTTGGTTCGTGCCATGTGTACAGCATACCGGTACCGCCAGGGCTTTTGACAGGCGTATTCTTTATTGCCTGGTGCATGGGTGCGATTCGTAGAACCCGTACTCAAGTCCTAAAGCCCGATGGTAGGTGACGTCCAACAGTAGCCCCTACAAAGGCTGTGATACCAGTTTTGTCTGAATACTTCACCCATTACAGGAACGATGAAGTAGGGTACAGGGTACAGGCTACAGGCGTTTGAAAGTATGAGTAGTACAGCGTCGTAGAGATACCCGTACACTTCGACAAGTTCCATGATATGTGGCCCTAAAACCCCCTCCCTACCACGTAGGGAGGGCGGGGGAGGGTATTGGGCAAGGCCCCTGAACCGACTTGCTGCGTGAAGGCGAAG
>CAZIXH010000319.1:0-17127 GCA_964543055.1 uncultured bacterium | reverse complement strand
GAACCCCACCGGGCGGGTCTTCCGGCGCGACGAACTGGAACAGCTGGCCGAGTTTGCCCTGCGCCACCGCCTGTGGGTGATGTCGGATGAACTCTGGGCCGACCTGATTTATGAAGGAGAGCACATTCCCATTGCCTCGCTGGGCCCCGAGATAGCCCAACGCACCGTCACCCTTACCGGGCCCTGCAAAACCTACAACACGGCGGGGCTGGGCGGTGGGGTAGCGATCAGCCACAACAAGCAGATTCTGGCCGCAATGGCCCAGGTGCTGAAGGGTCTTGGCGGCCACCCCAACGTGCTATCCATGGCCGCCTGGCGGGCCGCCCTCGAGCACGCCCAGGACTGGCTCCAGGAAGTACGGGCCTATCTGAAGGGCAACCGCGACTTCATCACCGGGTTCATGGCCCAGCACCTGCCCCAGGTCGGCTATTTGCCCCCGGAGGGCACCTACCTGGCCTGGTTCGATTTCTCACGCGCCCCCTTTGCCCAGGAGGTTCACAAGGTGATGCTCGAGCGGGCCAAGGTCGGCCTCAACGACGGCAAGATTTTTGGGCCGCAGTACCAGGGCTGGCTGCGCCTGAACTTTGCCACCAGCCGGAGCCTGGTACAGGAGGCACTCGAGCGGATGGCGCGGGTGGTGCAAACAGTGGATTGAGTCCAGCACAGTGAATCCGTCGGGCTACTCATGCAAAAAGGGTAGGCTTGGGCTACTATTAGAATACGGTGAGTTACCTCCTCGAGTGGCACAACTTCATCTTCGCCCTACCTTTGGCAGTGGGGCTTTTGCTCAGCGTGGGCATCGTGTTCAGCGGCCTGGGAACCTCTGGCGAAACCACCGGCACACCCGATGCTCAGGGCAGCAGTGAGGATGGAAGCCACGAGAGCGGTGACGACACCCCTCAGGCTGCGCCATCGGTACTGGGGACGGTGGGGGGCTGGTTTGGGTTTGGGAAGGGGGCCTCACTGGCCCTGCTGCTGCCGATTCTACTGGCCACCTGGGGGCTGGTGGGGCTCCTGGTCAACACCGCCCTGGACGGCTGGCTACCCCCGGCTGTTTTTTTTCCCATTGCGGTAGCCCTGGGCTTGCTGGCCGCCGGGCTGGCTGGCAACGGGGTGGCCTCGGTGGTGCCGGGTTTAGCGCGGCAGCAGCGCCCCAATGTGCGCCAGCAGGACCTGGTGGGATGTGGGGGGCGGGCAGCCTTCCGCATTGACGCCAGTGGGGGCGTTGCCAATGTGCGCGACAAGACCGGCAATATTCACCGGGTGGTCTGCAAAACCCTGCCAGGCGAAGCCGCTCTGGAAGCCGGCAGCGAAATTTTGGTGGTGGACTTCGACCCACAGAAGGGCATCTACTATGTGCAAGCCCATCCTTTCCCTGAGGAAGTCCCGGCCCGACGCTAACCCACACTCAAGGTTCAAGTTCAGGAATAGACCCGTGTAGACAAAAGCCATCATGTCCTTTGGTCAGCGGCCCCAAGACCTGCCTCGAAGCCTGTTTTTTGAGCCATAACAATTAAGGAGGACACATGTTGAGTGCGATATTGATTCTGGTCTCGCTGTTGCTGATTGGCCTGAGCTTGTTTGGCGGAGGCTTGATCCCCAACTGGTCGGGCCTCAACAGCCTGGTGAGCGGCGTGCTGGGTTTGCTGGTGCTGGCGGTAGCCCTTCTGGCCTGGCTGATTCAGCAGTTTTACATCAAGCCCTCGGCCAACCTGGCCTACGTGATGACCGGGCTGGGCGGGCGCCGGGTCTTGATTGACCGGGGAGGGTTCTTCTTCCCCATCCTCCAGCGCTATGTGCCGGTCAGCCTGGAGACCATGAAACTCGAGGTCGAGCGCAAAGGCCCCGATGCCCTTATCACCAAGGACAACCTGCGCCTGGACGTAAAGGCCGAGTTCTACATCAAGGTCGAGCCCAAAGAGGACTCGGTGGTAAATGCCAGCCGCAGCCTGGGCGAGAAGTCGGTCACGCCACAGGCGGTCTCGAGCCTGGTTTTCGAGAAGCTGGTCTCGGCCCTGCGCTCGGTAGCGGCCACCCAGGATCTGGTGGAAATTCACAGCCAGCGTGACCAATTTGCTATATCGGTACAGCAGTTGGTGCGAAGTGACCTCGAGCCCAACGGTCTGACGCTGGAATCGGTGACCATCTCCAGCCTCGACCAGACCAGCCAGGAACTGCTCTCCGACACCAACATTTTCGATGCCCAGGGCAAGCGCAAGATTACCGAAATTACCCAGTCGGCCCTGGTCGAGCGCAACCGCCTCGAGCAGGAAGCCAAGCGGGCCATCACCCTCAAGAACGTGGAGACCCGCAAGGAAATCCTGGAGCTCGAGCGCACCCAGGCCGAGGCCGAGGCCACTCAGCAGGCCGAAGTCGCCAAGGTTTCAACTGCCAAGCAGCGCGAGGCTGATACCTACCGCATCGAGCAGGAGCGCCTGACCCGCGAGGCCGAGATTCAGCGCGAGCAGGCCGTGCAGGCCGCCGCCATCGAGCGCGACAAGCTGCTGCTGCTGAAAGAGCAGGAAAAACAGACCACCGATGTGGAGCGGGAAAAGGCGGTTGCGCTGGCCGAGCGGGAGCGCGAAATTGCCATCACCGAAGCCGAGCGCCGCCGGGCCGAGGCCGAAAAGCAGGCCCTGGAGGCTCAGGCCGAGCGGGAAAAAGCCAACCAGCAGGTGCTAACCGTGCAACAACTGGCCCAGGCCGAGCGTGAGGCCCAGACCAAGCTGATTACCGCCAAGCAGGCCATTGAACAGGAGCGCATTAAGAAGGAAACCGATGCCATGGTCGCGGCCTTTGCCGAGGTCAAAAAGGCCGAGGCCGCCAAGCAAGCCGCCTTGCTCGAGGCCGAGGCCGCCATCACCAAAGCCAAGGCCGAGGCCGAGGCCCAGGAGCTCATTGCCAAGGGTCTCACCGCCAACAAGATGGTGGAGGTGGACGTGGAGCGCGAAAAAGTGAGCGTGGAGCAGGCCCGCGTGGAGGTGGAACGGCAGGCCCTGGAAAACCGCCAGACCTACAGCGCTGCGGCCCTCGAGTTCGAGCTGCAAAAGCTCAAGGTGCAGGCCGCCCGCGACGTACAGGCCGAGATGGCCCGCAGCATCGGCAACTTCATGAGCAAGGGCAACATGAACATCTACGGCGACCCCGCCACCCTGGCCAAGATGACCGAGCAGTACACCCAGGGACTGGGGGTAGGTCAGCTGCTCGACGGCCTGAGCACCGGCTCGGGCGGGAAGTCCGATGAATTGCTCCAACAGATCTTTAGCCTCTTGCAGCAACTCGCCAACAAGGACACCCCGGCCGATAAGAACACCCGCACGGGGAGCTGAGCAAAAGCCCTAGCCCCTCAGCATCTCGCGCCCCACCAGTACGTACTCTTCCCAGGCCCGCGCCGCCCTGGGGTCAGGGGCATTCTGCACCAACGTCCCGGCCAGCACGGCCTTCTCGTAGGCGGCCAGGCGGTGGATGGCATGTTTGAAATGAGGGATTTTTCTGGCCTTCAGGTGGGCGAAAGTGCGCATCCCATCCAGCGAGGGAAAAGGGGGCACCAGGGTAACCAGGGCTTTGAGCGGATAGCCCTCGAGCTCCTTTACGAACTGCTCCAAACTCACCAGCGAGAGCATTCCAGGGGAGGTCGGCACCACCACCAGGTCGGCTTTATCGGCGTATTCTCGCAGGGTTTTGCCCTTGGGATGTCCGGCGGTATCAATCACCACGTGCTCGAACCGCTTGGGCCGGGCCTCCTCGGGGCCAGCCACCTCAAAGGGCAGTCCGGCCCCCTGCCGCGCCCAGACCAGCGCCCCCTCGGCTGGGTCGGCATCCACCAGCAGCGTGGGGCCCCGCAGTTGCAGAAAAGCAGCCAGGTGAATGGCCGTGGTGGTCTTGCCCACCCCGCCTTTGAGCGAGGTCACCAGAACGCGCATGTTGGCTCCATTTTATGCGCTTAACAGGTATGTTGAGTTCGGTTGAACGGCTGCCCCAGGGCCCATCTGTGCTACGCGCATTCACTGCAGCAGCCACACTTTGGCTCACGCCGTGCTTCCCCTATCGTGCAGGAAAGGGCAGGGTAAGGTTATAAAACTGCGCTTTAACGCAGTACCTGGGTTCAGGGCATTGCTCGAGACCCTCCCCGACCCTCCCTACACTGTAGGAAGGGGGCTCGAGGTCAATCCCTCCCAGATACCTGGAGGCATATGAACCTCGCTACGACGGGGTAGTCAGTCTCGAGCGACCCCTCCAAACAGAAACCGCATCATGTCGGGAAAACGCCGCGCCCAGTGGCCTTCGTTGTGGACACCCTCCTTGTCTTCCACATAAAGGTAGTCGTGGCCAGGCTGCCAGCCTTTTTGCAGGAGTATGCGGTGCATACGGCGCACCCCTTCCAGATAGCGGCGGCTGCTCACATGGGACAGGGTGAGCTCACGGAAGCCCACATCCATGTAGAGCCGGCCCGGCACCTGGCGGGCTTTTTCCACAAAGCTGTAAATAGCGCCGTCGGCAAACCAGAACGCCGGGCTCACCACGCCCGCAATACCAAAGACCTCGGGGTGATAGTAATACGCACACAGGCTGATGAACCCACCCATCGAAGAGCCCATCACGCCGGTGTGGTCGCGGTCTGGCAGGGTACGAAACTCGTCGTCTATGAAGGGTTTGACGGCCTCGATGAGGAACTTGAGGTATTTCTCGCCCTTGCCGCCCCCGTGCTTGGGGTCGCGGAAGGGGCTGTATTCGTTGAGGCGCTCCACCCCCATGTTGGGAATACCCACCACAATGGCCTCTATTCCCTCCCCAGCCAGCTTCTCCATACTCTCGTCTACCTGCCACTCGCCCACATAGCTGGTAGCATCGTCGAAGAGGTTCTGGCCGTCGTGCATGTAGAGCACGGGGTAGTGCTGGTTGCTTGTGCGATAGGAGGGGGGCAGGTAAACAAGAAGATCACGCTTGTTGCCGAGCTGGGGGCTACGCAGGTCTTTGAATACCAGAACCTCCCCCACTACGGTGTGGCCAGGGCCGGTAGGGTGGGGTTGCCATACTTGGGACTGAGCTAAAACGCCCATTGGCGTATTGTACGGGCTTGCCGTCAAAAGTCGAGTCTAAAGCGAGGCGGGTAGCGGCAGGCCTCGAGCGAGGTTCCTCGAGCGTTATGGCAAAAATCATGGTTAGCAGACATCTTCTGGCCCTTTGAGTCAGTGCTCAGCAACCCCTTCTTAACAGTTCATAACGTTTTCTTTAGCGAACCGTGCTTTTGTTGGATGGCCCCACATTCCGCCAAAGCCCCTCGCCCACACTGGATGCATGAAAGCCTGGGGTTTCTGGGCCATCGTATGGCTGGGTAGCCTGGCCTTTGGCAACGTTTGTTCCAGCGCTTTCTACCCCACCGACCCCGACCTGCGCTGGCGCTACCGCAATCTGAACGATAATCAGGTCTACACCCAGACCTTCACGCAAGCAGGTATGGGTGCGCTCCTGGAGCAGCGACGCTTTGCCGCCCGCACCGAGACCACCCATTGGACGTGTACCCCCCAGGGCTTGCGTACCCTGCCGGAAGGCGAAATGCCCATTCCGGGTGGTAGCGTGCGGCTGACCCGGCTCACCGGCGTAATCATTCCCAGCAACGAAACCTGGCGGGTGGGCGGACGCTGGACCTACCGTTACGAGCTAAAGGGCCGCATTGCCGTTTTCGACCTGACGGGTTTTCTCGAGGTCGAAAACCGCATCGTGGCCAAAGAAACCATCAGCGTACCCGCTGGCCGCTTCGAGGCCTTGCGGGTCGAGGCCAGTTTCCGGGGCGAGTTTGGCATTGGTTTTGGCGGCAGGGCCACCTACTGGTTTGCCGAGGGGGTGGGCGTGGTGAAGCAGGTCAGCGAGGGCACTTTTGGCGGGCAGAGCAGCGAGCTGATTGAGTTTGGGCGATAACCAGCTAAACGGAGCCATCATCCAGCTATCTGTACTGCAAACGGATTCAAATATTCACGATCCGCAGGGATTATGCTTGCTACACCCCACCACCGGAATCTAAGATTTTGCCTCGACGGCGTGCGGTGTCACTTTCGCTGTCTATACTTGCAACTCTTGAGGGGGATATCTGCCACATCTCAAGACTTCAAATTAGACCTTTATCCTTGAGCTTTTCAATCTTAAAGTTGTATGGATGGCTGCCACTTGGTGTGGGCAATTTATTCATCAAGTTTGCCATCTCTTCGAGGTTTGAAGAGAAATCTTCAACTAAAAGAATCGCTTCACGTGGTGATTCCTTTTTGTCTAAGATCAAACCATCCCAGTACATCTTCAGTTGATAAAGGTGAAGTGGCGACCCAGTCCCAATTTTTAGTTCGTAAATAATAATTTTACCTGCGCTTGTTTTTCTGTAAACATCTATGTATGTTCCCGTTGGCCAAACACTTCTCTCATCAGTAACAGTATCTTGTGGATTGGTAGCTTTCAACATTTGTATCCATTTCTTGCGAATTTCAGTCTCACTATGCTCCCTAATTTGTTTAGGAGGACGGATTTTATTGAGTTCTTCAAAAATCTTTGCCCAATCGGGGTCATTCAGGTTGAAGTCCGTCTTGTTGTTAACTGTTGTCAAAACACCGCGGGGAAGTTCGGGAATTAATAGCTCCCCAACAAAATCATTGAAGTTGTTGTGTCGCGTAAGTTGTGATTGGTTATCGTCCGTCTTCCAAATGGTTTCAAACTGCCTAGTCGCAATCACTCTCTTTCCTAATCTTATGTCGATACCTTGCGTGGCAATGTTACCCTGGTAATAGTACTTTGCTTTTTGACCTCTAACCAGTCTGTCTCGTTGTACTTCATCCAAGGTTCCATACTTGTACTCTAAAGAATAAGTATTTCCACCCAACTCGACCGTAAAGTAGTTCGTTTTAGCGCTTCCAAAAGGCACTCGTATTGAAGGAACTGTAACAGTGTCATTTCGAATAGATACAGCAATTACACCACTGTTTTCATTGGTCAATGGATCTTGGTCTAAATAACCCCGATACGCTACTCCCAAGTGCTCAATAAGCCAAGACCTCAAGGTTTCTAGGTTTTTAGACGGGGCACCACGTCCCTGCAAAGTTTGCAAGAAGGATATCTTAACTGGAACTTTGACCAGTGTGGATATGTCTGTAGGCAAAAAGCTTAACTCGGGAAACTGGTCATCATCAGATATTTCCATTTCTGATTTAAATGGTCCTTCAACTGAGCAAACATTAGAAGCACGTTTTGTCTTCGACCATATTTTCCATTTTCCGTTGCCCCCAGAGAGAGTAGCGAGTGCATTTTTCAATCCAAAACCATGTTCATTCAATCTGCTGCCCGTAGTTGCCGATTCACCAAGCTGAAGAGCTTTTTCTAGGTGATTCAGGTCCATTCCGCTTGAATTATCAGCAACATACATGTCAACCATGTCTTCCACATGTTCATCCTTATCAAAAATAATATCAATCTTAAACCTTTCGCCATCGGCTTTTGCGGCTATGGCATTATCAACAAGTTCACAAATACACTGGTGTGCCAGCAAATTCTGCTTGGCTAAACCTCTAAATGTGCCCTCGGTAGGTTGGAGCTTAACTGGATGACGTGCCATATAGCTATCATTAAACCAAGAAAGTGCTTGATTTGACTATATCCCCAGCCCCCCCACGCGCTGCTTTTCTACCGGCGATCCAGTCAGTCCGTTAAAGGCATCCACTTCCTCCAGGAAGCGGTGAAAGAGGTAAATGGAGTCGTGTGGGCCGGGGCAGGCTTCGGGGTGGTACTGGACGCTAAAGACTGGGTAGCGAAGGTGGGCCATGCCTTCCAGCGTCCCGTCGTTCAGGTTAATGTGGGTGGGCTTGAATTCCTTGAGGGAGTCGGGGTCTACGGCGTAGCCGTGGTTCTGGCTGGTAATTTCAATCTTGCCGGTGAGGAGGTTCTTGACCGGGTGGTTGGCCCCCCGGTGGCCAAACTTGAGCTTGAAGGTGCGCCCACCTGCCGCCAGGCCCAGCAGCTGGTGCCCCAGGCAGATGCCGAAGGTTGGCAACAGGCCCATCAGCTTCCAGAGGGTCTCGTGGGCGTAGCGGGGCATGCTGGGGTCGCCAGGGCCGTTGGAAACGAAAAGCCCGTGGGGCTCCAGGGCCATAATCTGGGCGGGGCTGGTCTTGCCGGGCACCACAATCAGTTCGAAGCCCAGCTCGGCCATGTAGCGCATCTGGGCGTGTTTGATGCCGAAGTCCATCACCACTACCCGCCGCTTACCCTTGAAGGTAGGGAACTGGTACGGGAGCGGGGTGGAGACCTCGGGGGTCATGTCGCGCCCGTCAATGTCGGTCCATCTGCGGGCTTCCTCACGCAGGGTAACAATGTCCTCAGGGGAAAAACGGTAGCTAGGGGAGCCGAAGTGGGTGGCGTGGGCAATTACCCCCTTCATCACCCCGCCCTCGCGGATTTTGCGTACCAGGGCGCGGGTATCTATGCCTTCCAGACCAATCACCCCGGTCTCGCGCATGAATTCTTCCAGGCTCTGCTGGGCGCGGGGGCCGGCGGTGTACTTGCTGAACTCCCGCGCCACAAAACCCCGCACCCAGGGCCGGTTGCTTTCCATGTCGAACACGTTCACCCCGTAGTTGCCCTGGTGGGGGTAGGTCATCACCACGATTTGCCCGTTGTAGCTGGGGTCGGTCAGGATTTCCTGGTAGCCGGTCTGGGCGGTGTTGAAAACCACCTCGCCCACGTTCTTGCCGCGGTGCCCAAAGGCGTAGCCGTGGTAGGTGGTGCCATCCTCGAGTACCAGCACTGCGCGTTCTTTCATGCCCAAGCCTCACTTCCCAAAGTGACAATATACATGTTTTTCGTATTTCTATACAGAGCCAGGGGTTTGAATCTGGGTTGGCGAAGATCCCGATGCTTTACCCCAGGGCATTTATGCCCACCGTTGCGCCAGCACCGTTGACCCAACCCAGGCCCCCGCTCAGCACCGCCGGGGAGAGGTAGGGATTTTGGGCGCTAGCCGACCTTGTAGGCGTTTTCCACATCCAGCACCTTGGTCACGCCGATCTCGCGGCAGTTGTCGTAGAAGGGGCAAGCGCTGCACTCGGCGTAAACCTTGGGGGGCAGGGCCTCGCGGGTGGTCACGTGGTAGCCCAGGCTGGTGAAAAACTTGACCTGGAGCGTCCAGGCGAAGATTTGCGGGATGCCCAAGTCCTTGGCCTCGCGTTCGGCGGCCAGGGCTATCCAGCGGCCCAACCCCTGCCCCTGCCGCTCGGGGTGGATGGCCAGACCCCGCACCTCGGCAATGTCGTGCCAGAGGATGTGCAGGGCGCCACTCCCCACGATGTGGCCGTCCTCGTCTTCCAGCACGAAAAAGTCGCGCAGGTTTTCGTAGAGGTGGTTATGACTGCGTACCAGCATCAGGCCGCGCTCGGCCCAGTACTTGATCAGGGTGTAGATCTGCTCCACATCCTTCATTCGGGCTTTGCGAAGCTCTACGTTGGCGTCCCAGCGCACCCTGGGTAAAACGGTGGTGCCAATCTCGATCAGGTTACTCACATACCCCCCTCAGCCTGCCCTCCCGGCAACGGGAAAGGGCGCTTTTTCATGCCTCGACCTCGAGCTGCGCCGCCTTCAGGGCCTCCTGCACCGCTTCGGGCGCGGTACCGCCGTAGCTTCGTCGTCGGTGGATGGCGGTTTCCAGGCGGGTAAGCGGTAGAGCATCTTCGCCAAATAAAGGGTGGAAGCCCTGCAGCTCCGCCAGGCTCAGGTCGCGCAGTTCTTTGTGCTGCTCTACACAGTGGCGCACAATGCGCCCTACCACATGATGGGCCTCACGGAAGGGCACCCCCCGCTCGGCCAGGTAGTCGGCCAGTTCGGTAGCCAGCGAGAAGCCCGACTCGGCGGCCCTGGCCATGACCCCGGCGTTCCACTTGAGGCCTGGCAGCATGGCCGCCAGGAGTTTGACCGAGGCCCGGTAGGTGTCCATCGCATCGAAAAGGGGTTCTTTGTCCTCCTGGAGGTCTTTGTTGTAGGCCAGCGGCAGGCCCTTGGTCAGGGTGGCCAGGGTGACGAAGCTGCCCAGCACCCGGCCCGCCTTGCCCCGAATCAGCTCGGCATGGTCGGCGTTTTTCTTCTGGGGCATGATCGAGCTTCCGGTTGAGAAGGCGTCTGGCAGCACCGCAAAGCCAAACTCGAAGGTGGTGTAGAGGATAATTTCCTCGGCCAGGCGCGAAAGGGTAATTTGCCCGATAGCCAGCGCAGAGAGCACCTCGAGCACAAAGTCGCGTGAGCCCACCGCATCCAGGGAGTTCCGCATGGGCCGCACAAAGCCCAGCGCCGAGGCCGTGAAATGCCGGTCTATGGGAAAGCCCGTCCCGGCCAGGGCCGCCGCACCCAGGGGCGATTCGTTGAGGCGGTTCAGGGCGTCCTGGAGGCGCCCGGCGTCGCGGGTAAGCATCTCGTAGTAGGCCAGAAACCAGTGCGAGAGGAGTACCGGCATGGCCCGCTGCAGGTGGGTATAGCCGGGCAGGATGAGCGGGGGCTCCAGGTACTTCCCGGCCTCCTGCACCAGCACCCGCCGCAGGGCCTTGAGGTCCTCGAGCAGGCGCTCGAGCTCGCCCCGCACCCACAGGCGCAGGTCGGTGGCTACCTGGTCGTTGCGGCTGCGGGCGGTGTGCAGCTTGCCCCCCACTGGGCCTACCAGCTCCGTGAGGCGCGCCTCCACGTTCATGTGCACGTCTTCCAGTTCTTCACGCCACTGAAAGGTGCCTTCCAGAATTTCCTGCCGCACCGAGAGTAATCCCTGACGAAGCTGGGCTTCGTCCTCGGCAGAGATAATGCCCTGCCGGGCCAGCATGGCCGCATGGGCCAGTGAGCCTTCGATGTCTACCAGAGCTAGGCGCTGGTCAAATGTCCAGGAAGCATTGAACTCCTGGGCAATCTGGCTGGGGGCCTCGCTGAAGCGGCCTCCCCAGGTTTTTTGCGTTTCCTGGCTCAAAAAGTCCTCCCTTGGCGATGGCCCATAGTCGATGGCCCATAGCCGATAGTTATAACCAGCCGCATCACGCGATGCTCGGAGAGCCTACCATTCTGCGCCGAACACTTCTGTATCCCTGGCCTGCGACCTGAGACCCGTGACCTGCGACCTCTGGTGGGAGTGCTGCGGCAACTCATGAGAGCACCTCGAGCTTCCGCACCATCACGAAGGGCGGTGGGGTATTGGGGTTGGGCGTGCTGTAGCGCAGGCTGGGTTCGTAGGTAAAGCCGAACTGGGTGTACCACTTGAGCAGCTTGGGCTGGTCGTGCCGCACGGCCAGGCGCAGCTCTTTGGCCCGCACCTCGAAGGCCTGGCGGGCTACTGCTTCCATCAGCCGGTGGGCCACCCCCTGCTTGCGGTATTCGGGCAGCACCCCCAGTTTCCTGACCTCCCAGACCCCGCGCTCCCTGGGGTCGGGGTGGCGCACCAGGCGCACCGTACCCACAACCTCTCCCCTGTCCAGGGCCACCCAGGCATAGCCACGCTCGAGGTCGGCCTGCACGCGCTCCGCCGTCTCCTGGTGGCCCGAGGAGTCCGGGGCCACCAGGTCGGCCCAGGCCTGGCGCACCATCCGGGCAATGGCCTCCGCATCGGCAGGGGTAGCCCGGCGAATCTGCACCTGGGTAGCATCAGCCTGCATGGCAAACCCCACCCAGGTCACAAGGCCCTGGTCTTGATAACGGCTGTCCCTCGACCCTCGACACCTGCCCCTCGACTAGTCTTTTGGCTGGGCCTTGGCCCGCACCCGCAGCCGCAGCGAGTTGAGCTTGATGAAGCCCTCGGCGTCGGCCTGGTTGTAGCCGCCCTTCTCGTCGAAGGAGACCAGGCTCTTGTCGTAGAGCGAGAGGGGCGAGCGGCGCCCGGCCAGGATGATATTGCCCTTGTAGAGCTTGAAGCGCACCGTACCGGTCACGGTCTTGGCTACGTGGTCCATGTAGGCTTGCAGGGCCTCGCGCTCCGGGGCAAACCAGAAGCCGTTATAGACCAGCTCGGCGTACTTGACGCCCAACTGGTCGCGCTGGTGCATGACCTCGCGGTCGAGGGTCAGGCTCTCCACAGCCCGCCGGGCGTGGTAGATCAGGGTGCCGCCGGGGGTCTCGTAGACGCCCCGCGACTTCATGCCCACAAAGCGGTTTTCCACCAGGTCTACCCGTCCGATGCCGTGCCGACCCCCAATCTCGTTGAGGCGGGCCAGCAGGCTGGCCGGGGAAAGGTGCTCGCCATTCACACCGACCACATCGCCACCCTCTACCTGAATCTCCACCAGCTCGGGCTCATCCGGCGCGTCCCAGGGGTCTTGGGTCAGGCGGAACATCCCCGCAGGGGGCTCGGCCCAGGGGTCTTCCAGCACACCCCCCTCGAAAGAGTTGTGCAGCAGGTTGGAGTCCACGCTGTAGGGCTTCTCGAGGGTGGTGGGCACAGGAATCCCGTGTATGGCAGCGTATTCCATCATCTGCGGACGGCTCACCAGGTTCCATTCGCGCCAGGGCGCAATCACCTTGATGTCGGGCTTGAGCGAGTAGGCCGTAAGTTCGAAGCGAACCTGGTCGTTGCCCTTGCCGGTAGCCCCGTGGGAGATGGCCTCGGCCCCTTCTTCCTGGGCAATGCGTACGAGGTGCTTGGCGATAAGGGGGCGGGCAATGGAGGTACCCAGCAGGTAGTAGCCCTCGTAGAGGGCCCCGGAGCGCATCATGGGGAAGACAAAGTCCCGCACGAACTCCTCGCGCAGATCCAGGGCGTAGGCCTTGCTGGCCCCGGTCTTGAGGGCCTTGACCCGCGCTTCCTCGACCTCCTCACCCTGACCGATGTCGGCGGTAAAGGTGATGACCTCCGCGTTGTAGTTCTCGATCAGCCACTTGAGGATGATGCTGGTATCCAGGCCACCGGAGTATGCGAGTACGATTTTCATTCATTCACCTCTGGGTTGGGAACAAACCCCACAAAGCCATACAGTACCGCTAAATCTCCTTTGGTACAACCGATGGCCTGCTGCAAACATACTGAATAAGGATACAAATCCAAGTATAAGCAGTCAAGGCCGTTTTTTATTGCACTGGACTTGATTATTTGAGCACAATGTACCCATATCAATAATCAGAAACCGCATTATCATGCCTGGCTTGGGGACTAGTACACGTATAATCGCAAAATGTAAGTGCATAAACGTTCAAATGGTACCTGTAGGATGATTGACCTTCGTTGAAGTACACCGATGACTGACTGCCAGGGCGCGGAGTACCCCGCATCAAATCGGCCGCAAATCTTCCAGCAGTTGCCAGCCAACCGTTTGAGGGGTGGCCTCGAGGTAGGGCTTTAGCTCCCGGCTCACCGACTCGGCCAGGGGTTTCAGTGCGGCGGGCTCCTGCTCGCTTCGCACCAGCAGCGTCACCTGGTAGAACTGCTGGGTCTCGGTGGGGGTGCCATCCTCGAAAAAGGTCATGGGGGCACGCACCTTGTCTATGAGCACATGCACCTCACCCAGTTGGCGGGGCAGGGCCTCGCAGGGGTCGAAGGCCAGGTCTTTGGGGTGCCACAGATACCCCTGAAACAGCTTGACGGCTTTCATCGGAAGCATGCATCCGATTTTGTGCGCCCTCGCCCAAAACAAAAGTGACCCCGTTCAGTTCTTGGGGGCTGTGATGGCAAAATAAAGGCTGAGCGCAAAGCCCCACAAAGCCATGAGCCCTACCCACCACAGCACTCGAGCGCGTGGCTGCCGCGGGAACCATCTCCAGACCAAAACGTAGCCCAGCGGAATGCTGATCGGCCACAAAAGGGTCATCAGGATTGCCAGCGGCCACAGGGCATCGCTCCGGATGTGCGGCGTGACGCCTCCCAGCAGCAGATCCACCAGTGGCGAGAAAAGGCTCCACACCAGCGCACCCGGAAGGCCCATCAGGGGTATGTTGCCCAGCAACGCAACCGCCAGCGCGATGCCCAGCGAAACCAGCAATCCACGGGCAGTCACGCTTCCAAATCTAGCATGGGATTACTCGACCCTTGCCACCTCCACACCGCCGCGCAGGTACACCCTGGGTAGCCTTTGCGAGAGCCGCACTGCTGGCTCGTAGCTCACCGTGCCGGTGAGCTCGGCCCAGCCCCACAGGCTGCTGGTGGGGCTAAAGTCGGGGGTGACCACTTCAAATACCTGCTCGAGCCCCACCGAAGTGGGAATTCGAACCGTGATCTGATCCATTGAGACCCGCCCCACCACCGGGCAGATGCAGGGCTCGGGGTTCTCGGCTTCGGGCTCTGGGTAATAGCGAACGGTGGCCCGGTTAAACACCAGCCGGGGCATGCCATCGGCATAACCCACCGGCAGGGTGGCAATCCACTCGAGGCCCTGGGTGGTGTAGAGGCCGCTGTAGCCGATTCGGCGCCCCGGTGGAAGCGCCTTGACCTGGGTGGGTTTGGCCAGCAGGCGGGCTATGGGCCGCAGGCCCAGGTTGGGTAGCAAGCCGTAAAGACCGATGCCGGGTCGCACCGCGCTCAGGCCATACTCGCCGTAGTTGACGGTGCCGGCGGTGTTGCACAGGTGATAGAAGTACCCCGGTCCAAAGACCTTCTGTACCTCCTGAAACTGGGCAATCTGCTCCCTTGTCCAGGGTTCGTCCTCCTCGGCATCGGCAAAATGGGAGTAGATGCCCTGGATAAGCAGGTTTTCGTAGCGGGCAAAGTGGTCCTTGATCAGGGGCGCATCCTCGGGCTGGAAACCCACCCGACCCATGCCGGTATCGAACTCGAGGTGTACCGGCACGGCTTTACCCAGTGCGTTGAGGGCCTCGGCACTCTCGAGGGTCGAGATCGAAGGAATCAGATCGAGCTCAACAACTTCCCCGACCTGCTGGGGGTGCAGGCTTCCCATCAAGAGGATGCGGGCCACAATGCCAGCCTTCCGCAGTTCGCGGGCTTCGTGGGTGGTGGCCACCGCCAGCCCCCAGGCGCCCAGGCGCAATAATTCCTTGCCCACCTCCACCGCCCCGTGGCCATAGGCGTTGGCCTTGACCACGCCGATTAAGGCCACGTCTCCCGCGCTTTTTCGCAGAAGATGGAAGTTATGGGCCAGGGCATCGAAATCAACTTCCAACCAGGCAGGGCGCATGAGGGATAGTCTATAGCGCACCGCTTACGGCGCTACACTTTGCGAATCTTCATACTCTGTACCTGCCCCGTTTCGGCGTTGATGCGAAATATCTTGTACTCGCGGGTGCGGGCCGCATCGCCCAGGCTCAAGTAGGCAGTGGGTTCGCGCACCACGAAGGAAAGGGTCACTTCCCAGAATTGATTATCAGGCGAGAGTTCGACTTCCTCGAGCCGCAGTTCAGGAATCTGTTTGTCGGTAAAAAGCGTCTGGATGTACTCGGTGGCAATCTTGACCGCTTCTTTGACCTCGAGCATAAGGCGATTGTACCGTACTGTACTCGGCCCAACGCCTCCAGGCGCACCCGTACCGCTCAGTTGGCGGGGAATTTGTTGCTCAGATAGTTGAGCACATCCAGTAAGGCCAGGTTGCCCTGCTCGCCATCGCCGTGACCAAAGTTGTCATAGACCAGCAGATAGCGCTTCCCACCCCAGTTGCCTCTGGGTACCTCGCCCCCGGCCCAGCTCAAACCAGCCGCCTCACAACCGGTCGGCGGAGTGGTGGAGGTGGTATTGTTGGCCTGGATGCGGAAGCTGGTAAACCCCCCCACCGCCTTGACCAGATTGCAGGACTGACCCGGTAGAACCAACCAATCCTGGGCCCCATGCACCACCAGCATTGAACCAGGCCAGTTGCTAAGGCTGGCAGCGTACTCGATGGGTGAGCGCACCTTGTAGTTTTGTGGCGCCTGGGCTGGGGTTCCGCCCAGGGCCGTTTGTAACAAAGTACCCAGGCTTTGGCCGACAAGTTTCTTGCTGCTATCGCTGGAAGCCGCAAGTTGCTGAAGCTGTTGGTACTCTGCAGTCCAGTCAGTGGGGCCAAAAATATCAATCGTGACCTGGGCCGGTGCGCCCCTCTGCACCGCCCGCAGGCTGATACACCCCCCATGCGAACCCCCTGCCACCGCCACCCGGTTGGGGTTGGCATAGGGCATGGTGCGCCCAATGGCCAGCATCTGTAGCACATCGTCCACCTCCCCCTGGCAGACCTCAATGCTGCCTTCGGAACCATCCTCGCCACGATAGGAAGACATCAATACCACATACCCCAAGAAAGCCAGGTTCTGACAAAGGTTCTCGTCACCTGCCTGGAGACCCTCAAAGCCACCGTGGTTCCAGACGACAATTGGGAACTGTCCGCCCCGGTTAGGACGGCAAATCTGCCCAAAAATCCGGAGGCCACCGCTGCGGTACGAAACTTTCTCCCGCAGCAAAAATACATCTTGATAGAGGGTTTGCACGGATTCCCACTGATTGGGATCCACCGGGGAAGGTGGGGTACAACCGACCAGGCCCCACACAAGCATCATCATGCCCATCCACTTGTGCATAAAGTGATTGTACGCTTTATGCCATCAGAAAGGTTCGCCATCGCTGCACAGCAGATTTTTTACGGTAAGCTGTGAGTCGTGCCACGCAAAATCATCCTCGACTGCGACCCCGGACACGACGATGCCATCGCCATCATGCTGGCTCTGGCCAGCGAGGAACTCGAGGTTCTGGGCATCACCACCGTTTATGGCAATGTGAGCCTCGAGCGCACCACCCGCAACGCCCTGGTGGTGCGGGAGGTATTGGGCAAAAGTGTGCCCATTTATGCCGGTGCCGACCGCCCCCTGGTGCGCGACCGCATCAGCGCCGAGGCGGTTCACGGGGTCTCGGGGCTCGAGGGCCCCCATCTGCCCACCCCCACCGGCCAGGTCGAGCCCCAGCACGCCGTTCATTTCATCATCGAGCAGGTGCTCCAGCACCCTGGCGAGGTCACGCTGGTGCCGGTGGGAGCCCTCACCAATATCGCGCTAGCCATGCGCCTCGCGCCTAAAATCATTCCTCACTCAAGTTACGCAACTAAGCAAAAAGGACGATAGAATGGGGGCCTTCTGGCAGAACAGGAGACCCCTAGATGAGTATAACCCCGTTAGCGACGTACTTGGAAGCGATGCTGGTTTCAGTCGATAACCAAAGTTGTAGCG
>CAZIXH010000318.1:0-2942 GCA_964543055.1 uncultured bacterium | reverse complement strand
CTCCGTAGAAGTCGAGTATATGCCATTTTCGATGTTGTTTCGTTTTTTTCACGACCCGGTGACAACGGAGCTCTACCCCGAGTCGGTCGTCGGCAGCGTCAGATGTGTATAAGAGTAGGGTCCGCGAGTCGAACCGCCAGGCGCCGATTGTATCGCCAATCGCGGTTTCAAGCCCCCAGGACTAGAAGCCGTACCGGGTAGAGCGTGGTAACCGCCCTACAGCAGCCGGGCCACCTCGCCAAAGGGAAACGAGGCCGAATCAAGCCCCCCCGGTGCTACCACCCACAGCGTGGGGAGCTGGGGGGCCTCGGCGGGGAAGTCGCCATAGCCATCGGTCAGATACACACACACCCCTTCGTGCGCCCCCCGCGCTACCTCCTCAAAAAACGGCACAAAGCTGGTGCCGCCACCCCCCTGGGGCGGGGGAATTTCGCTGTTGGCTTTTAGTTCGTGCGGGCCGTAGAGGGCGGCATCGGCGTAGTAGAGCTGGGCCTTGAGGTGGGGGTAGGCCCGCAGGATGCCCTGCACCTCGCCCAAAAAGCGGCGAACCAGGGCATCGTCCACCGAGCCCGAGGTGTCCACGGCAATGTAGACCGTCAGGCTCTCGCCCTCGAGGGTCTCGAGGTACAGGCCGCGCCCCAGGTGGCGGCGGTCGTAGCCCACAAAGTCGGTGGGGGTGCGCACCAGAAAACGCCAGAGCAAGGTTTTCCAGTCGAGCTCCGAGGGCCCCGAGAGGTCAAAAGCCCGCTCCAAACCCGCCGGCAGGCTGCCCTTGCCCAGGCCGCGAACCACCGCTTGGGCCTGCTGGACGGCTTTCTTCCAGTGCCTTTCGATGGCGGCCTTCTCGGCCTCGCCCAGCGCACCCCCTTCCACCCGCTTCCTAGCAGGCTTGCCCCTGCTTGCCAGCGAGCCTTTATCGGCTTCACCCTCCCGAGGCTGGGCTTCCTGCGCATCCTCGGGAGAGGCCTCGAGCAGGTCCAGCACCACCGACTCCTGGAGCGCTTGTGGGAGCAGGGCGTAGACCTCCTCCACTGCCAGGCGCTCGAGCTCGAGGTTGCGCACATGCCCCTCGGGCAGGCTGAAGCCTTGCTGGATCAGGATACCGTTCACCACGACGTCGGCAGCGATGTTCCAGCGCTGGGGGTCGCGGTGCGAACAACGGGTTACGTGTAGCAGGGCCGCGTGCAAGACCTCGTGCAGTAGCACCCCGTCGAAATGGTCGTCGGAGAGGGCCGCCATGAAGTGGGGGTTGTAGAAAACATCGCGCCCATCGGTTGCCGCCGTGGGAATAGTCAGGCTGGGCCGGTAGTGGGCAAACAGGGCCAGGGTGGCAAAAAAGGGTGAACGTCGCCTGAGACGCAGCAGACTGACGCTAATGCGGCGCTGTTGCTCCGGCACGGGGCTTACAGGGCCGGGTTCTGGTTTTGGGGCCATTTCGGACATTTCAAACCTCACACAAGCCGCCGGGGTTATGCACCGCTGGCCCTCGACCCCAGACTCTTTACGGCCCTCTTCCGCACCAGACGGTTGCCGTCCTGGGCCAGACGCTCCAGCACTTCCACCGGGGTATTGGGGTTCTGGGCCACCGCGTAGCGCACCAGCCACTCGGGGGCGGCCCAGTGGCGCACCTTGGCCAGCTCGAGCGGGGGGATTTCGGGCCAGGCCAGGGCCACCGCGCGGTCCAGGACAAAGCGCGACCTCGAGGCCTCCAACCCCAGCCGCACCCGCTGCGCCGCCAGGGTCGTGGCCGGCAGGCTGGGGTTGCGGAGGGCGGCCAGCCGCACCTCTTCGTCGGGATCCTGTAGCAGCCCCTGCAGGGCTTCGGGAAGCGCGTGGCGGTGCCGGGCCACCGCCAGACGCACATCACGGTCGGCGTCCTGGGCCATTAAGGCCAGCATCTCGGGGGGCAGTGCGGGGTTTCGGGCCAGGGCCTGCCGCACCGACCAGTCCTCGTCCTTTTGCAGCGCCTGGAGCACCTCGAGGGGGGTGGCCGGATGCCGTGCCGCCAGCGCCCGGCCCCAGGCCTCCTGTGCAGCCAGAAAGCGGAGGAAGGCCGTATCCAGTCGGGGGTCCTGCGCTTCGGCCTGCCGGTACTGCTCGAGCCAGTCCGGAGGGGTGCGGGGGTTGTTCCGGGCCGCCTGCCGAACGTCTTCATCGGGGTCGGCCATGAGCGCCCGCAGCAACGGCAGGGGTGTCTGGGGATGCTGAGCTGCCAGCAGCCGGATGTCCTGCGGGTCCTCGGGGCGCAACTGCTCCAGCACCCTGGCCCCCGCCTGCGGGTGGGCATACGCCGCCCGCCGCACGTCTACATCGGAATCGGCTGCAAGCCGTACCAGCACTTCCGCCGGGAGGGCCGGGTGCTGGGCCACGGCCTGCCGCACCCGCCAGTCCTCGTCCTGCGCGAGGGCCAGGAGCGTTGAAGGCGGCGCTTCGGGGTGGGCGGCCACCAGCCTGCGGGCCCGCTCCGGGCCCCGCGCCAGCGTTTCCAGCCATTCCGGGGGCACCGGCTCCTGGCGGCGCACCCGTCGGTACAGCTCGCCCGGGCGGATGTCCAGGTCGGGTGGAAAGACCCAGCCCGAAAAAAAGGCTTCCAGGGCCTCTTCGGGCGCGTTTGGATGGTCGGCTACAGCCTGCTGCACATCGGTATCGGGGTCGTGGCCCAGCCGTCGGAGCACCTCGGGCGGTGTGGAGGGGTTCTGGGCTACCGCCTGCCGCACCCGCCAGTGGTCGTCCCGGGCCAGATCCATCAAAACGGCCCCTAGGGTGCGGGGGTTCTCGGCGACCCGCTCCCGTACATCGGGCTGTTCATCCCGGGCGAGCTGCTCCAGGCCGGACAGGGGGGTCTGGGGGTGCTGGGCCACGGCCTGGCGTCCTTCAGGGTCGGGGTCTTGCGCCATCGCGGCCCGCACGCCGGGCGGGGGTTGGGGGTTGGGGGCTATAGC
>CAZIXH010000317.1:0-3130 GCA_964543055.1 uncultured bacterium | reverse complement strand
GTTTTGGCCCGCAGCAAGACCTCTGCGGGGAGGCCCGCCAGCCGGGCCACTTCCAGCCCGTAGCTTTTGCTGGCCGGCCCCGGCAAAACCTGATGATAAAACACCAGCCCGCCCGCCTCCTCCCTGGCCGCTACATGGGCGTTGCGAGCAGCGCTCAAGCGCTCGGGCAGGGCGGTAAGTTCGAAGTAGTGGGTGGCAAACAGGGTGTAGGCCCGTACCCGGTCGTGCAGGTGTTCGCAGGCAGCCCAGGCCAGGGCCAGGCCGTCATAGGTGCTGGTGCCCCGCCCAATCTCGTCCAGCAGCACCAGGCTTTGGGCGGTTGCGTTGTGCAGAATGGTGGCCAGCTCTTCCATCTCCACCATGAAGGTGCTGCGCCCACCGGCGATGTCGTCCGAAGCCCCGATGCGGGTGTAGATGCGGTCAAAGAGGGGCAGCGTGGCCGACTCGGCAGGCACAAAGGAGCCAATCTGGGCCAGCAGGGCAATTAGGGCCGTCTGGCGCAGATAAGTGGACTTTCCGGCCATGTTGGGCCCGGTCAGAATCAGAAGCCGCGCCGAGGGGCTCATGGAAAGGTCGTTGGGGATGAACAGGCTGCTGCGCTCCACCACCGGGTGCCGACCCGCCCGGATGCTCAGGGTGCCATCGCGCGAGAAGCGGGGGCGGCTGTAGCCGTACTCCACCGCAGCCTCGGCCAGCGCGGCGTATACGTCCAGCTCGGCCAGCACCAGAGCGGTCTGGCGCACCTCGTCGGAGGCTTGAGCGACCTGCTCGCGTAACTCCAAAAACACCGCGTACTCGCGCTTGATGGCCTCGGTCTCGGCTTGCAGGATTTTGCGCTCCTGTTCTTTGAGTTCGGGGGTGCTGAAGCGCATCCGATCCTTGAGGGTCTGGAGGGCCCGCCAGTCCTCGGGAACCAGGGCGTAGTGCGGGCGGGTGACCTCGAGGTAATACCCAAACACCGCGTTGTAGCCCACCTTGAGGTTGGGAATGCGGGTCTTTTCGCGCTGCTCGGTTTCCAGCCGGGCTATCCAGGCCCGCCCTTCCTCGGCCCGGTGGCGCAGTTCGTCCAGCTCAGGGTCAAAGCCTTCCCGAATCAGGCCCCCCTCGGTGATTTTCAGGGGCGGGTCTTCGACCAGGGAGGCCGCAATCTGCTCGGCCACGTGGCTCAGGCTGGGCAACCGCTCAGACAGGCTCGAGAGGGGCCCCAAACCGCCCAGAAGCCCGGATAGCTCGGGTAAAAGCGACAAGCTACGCTGCAAGGCCGAAAGGTCGCGGGCGCTGGCCCTTCCGGCCAGCAAACGGGCTGCGAGGCGCTCGAGGTCGTGCATCCGGTACAGAATCTTGCGTACTTCGGTTCGCAGCACCCCGTCGCGCACCAGCGCCTCTACGGCGTCCAGCCGGGCCTGTAAAGGGGCTTCCTCCACCAGTGGATGCCGCAACCAGGCCCGCAGCAAGCGCCGTCCGGGTGCGGTACGGGTCAGGCCCAACACCCCCAGCAGGGTGCGCTCCTCGCTTCGGTCCCCCACAAAACTCGGCTCATAAATTTCCAGCGTTCGCAGGGTGGACTCGCTCAGTTGCATGAAAGCGCTGGGGTCGTAGCGCACAAAGCTCCGCACCTGAGGAAGCCCATTCTCCTGCACCCGCAGGGCGTAGGCCAGCACCGCTCCTGCCGAACGCAAGAGCGCCGGGTGTTCCAGACCAGGCGGCAGGGGGTCAAACTGCGCTTGTAGCGCGGCCCGCCCCACTTCCCCCTCGAAACCGGCCTCCGAGAGCATTACCGGAAAACGCTGCTGGAACTCTTGCAAAAACTCCGTTTGGTGGTACAGCTCAGGGGCCAGCAGCACCTCGGCAGGCCGGAAGCGAAAGAGTTCGTCGTAAAGGGCGCTCTTGCTATACAGCACACTGCCGCGAAACTCGCCGGTAGAGATATCCAGCAAGGTTAGCCCATAGCCATCGCCGGTGCTGATGGCGGCCAGGTAGTTGGCCTCCGGCTTCAGCAGGTTCTCGCGCATCACCGTGCCGGGCGTGAGCAGTTGGGTTACCTCGCGGCGCACCAGTTTGTCGGCCTCCTCGGCCAGCTCTGTCTGGTCGGCGACAGCCACCCGAAAGCCCTGTTTCAAGAGCCTTTCCAGATGCACATCCACCGAGCGAACCGGAATGCCGGCCATGGGGGTGGTGAAATCTCGCGCGGTCTTGTGGGTCAGAGTAAGGTTCAAGGCCCGTGAAAAGCGTTCGGCATCCTCGCCGAAGGTCTCGTAAAAGTCGCCTACCTGAAAGAGCAGCAAATAATCGGGATAGGCATCCCGCAGTTCGACGTACTGCTCGAGCAAAGGCGGTAAGGGGCCCGGCCCCTGGCCCTTGAGGGTCATGCATAACATGATACCCTCTGGCAATTCTGCGCCAAGGGTTACTGCGTCCAGCGCGAACCTCCAATTGCGGATCGGACTAGCGCGCAACTTCCCAGGCCAGATGCTCCAGCTCGGGCTTGATGAGCTTGGTCCAGGCCACCATCACGGCGTTGGGCGAGCCTGGAGTGGAAATCACAACCTTCTTCCGGTAGGTTCCGGCGGTGGCGCGGGAGAGCATGGCGGCGGCGCCCACCTCGTTGTAAGAGAGCATCCGAAACAGCTCGCCAAAACCGGGCATGGGCTTCTCGATCTTGCGGGCCAGCACGTCGTAGGTGGTGTCGCGGGGGGCGATGCCGGTGCCGCCGTTGAACAGGATAATTTGCGCCCCAGCATTCACCATGTCATCCAGCGCCTGCGCTACCTGGTCGGGCTCGTCCTTGATGATGCGGTAGCCCACGATCCGGTGGCCCAGGGCCTCAATTTCGGGCTTCAGGTAGTGGTAGTTGGTGTCGGTCTCGGGGGTGCGGGTGTCGGAGGCTGTAACGATGGCGATGTTTACCGGGCCTCTGGCCCTGGCAATTTCCTTATGCTTTTCGGTACTCTCGGACATAATCGGAATTCTACGCTGATGCAGGCTCAGATGAGCGTGGGACAGATGGGATTTTATACCAACCTTAGATAGATAGTCATCCATTGGGAATCCACCTGAACCCTGCCACCCCCCGGATGACCTCGGGGTGCTGCTGGAGATAGACACACCGCTCTACCAGACGCTCTTGCAA
>CAZIXH010000316.1:0-12377 GCA_964543055.1 uncultured bacterium | reverse complement strand
ATACAGGACCGGGGCGGGGCTGCTACCCTGGTGGGGCTTTTGTATGGCACCATCGCGCTGGTGGAGATTGTCACCATGCGCTACGAGCAGAGGCTCTCGCGCTGGCTGGGCGACGCTGGGGTGCTGATGCTTTCCGCCGGGCTCTATGCCCTGGCCTATATCGGGATGGCCCTGGCCAGCAGCCCCGCGCTGATGCTGGCCTGTGGGATGGTGGTCGGGATGGGGTTCGGGCTCTTTTTCGTGGGCTCGGTGCGGATTGTGGACGCCCGCGCTCAGGCCCATCAGGTCAGCACCCTGCAAAGCCTGCGCAATGGGCTGGCTTTTGGCCTGGCTCATTTGATTGCCGGGCCAGTGGGGGGTGCGCTCTACCAGGCCCAGGGGCCTGGGGCGCTGTTTTTGCTGGTGGCGTTCTTTTTCTCGCTGGCCTTCTGGTTGCTGTGGGGGGCTCGAGGCGCCATCAACACCCCGCCCCATGCCCTGACCCAAAGCAAAACCCCGGCCTGAGAACGCTTGCCCAAATATTTACAGGAACCGAATTACGCCTGGTGCGGCTAAGGCGAGACCCATAAGGCGACAGGTATTGCCGCGCACACAGCTTACTCCCAAACAAAAGCGAGCAGAAGTACGACGAGAGGCCATGCGACGGCATTTACACCGATGTATTCTCAACAGGTCGCTAGAGGTTTCTGACCTACACGAAGACAAACCAAAGACAAATACTTAGTCCCCGCCAACGGCTAAAAAAAAGCCCTTCAGAAGCCACTCTAAGACGGGCATGAATCATTGCAAATAACAGAAAGCGAGGTGTCTCTGTGCCGTCACCTCGAAAGGCAATGCTTGTGTTGTCTGAGGAAGGAGGTGGTTCATAGAAAGAAATCACTTTGGCAACGTTTGATTTTTCCTAGGTCGTGCCCCCTGAAGCCCTTAAGTTTCTTGAAGGAGATGAAAGTATGACGGAAACCCTTGCAGTACGAAAGGAATTGGTAGCTTTACCAAGCTTGCTCGAGTTGCAGCCCCTTGAGGAACTAGCAGTTTTGGACGACGAGAAAGCTTGGGGGATTTTAGTCGGTTTTATAATGGCAGTTTGCGGTGGACTTTAATCGCCCTTGTTGTAATGAGGTGAATCTTATGGACAAGAATAGCAATGACCTTACACCAACCAACCCGCAAGACATCACTCTGATCGAGCTTGAAGATATAACCACGCCCTGGAATTGGGGTGAATTTTTTGACGGTGTTGCGATTGGGATCGCTATAGGAGCAGTTCTTTGCGGGGGGATGTAAAGAAAGCACCGCCCTACTTGTGCCCTAGGAGATATGTTTCGCGCTCCTAGGGCGCACCATTACGAGGTAATAAATGTGATGAGAAGCAAACATGAGGCTACCTTGGGTGCAAGAAAACCGCACTGGGGAGAGATCATCATGCTGGGCAATGCCGAGGCTGGAATCGTGGGTATGGGTCAAAATTTTTTCCGCGTAAACCGCAACGTACACGCTGCTCTGGCCAACCTCGCAAGCCAGCAGATACCGGCGGACCGTGAAGCAACCATATCTGCACTTAGCAAAGTCTTTCCCCAGACCGAGGCCATGTTTCTTGCGGATCGATTGCTTGAACTTCTGGCGCAACAGAGGAGTGTGGGTATCGCTGCTCGCGTCTGGGCCGGGCTCCGATCAGGCTTCATCAAGTTCCCCTTATGGCAGCCATCAGAGGCATTCACCAGAGCCCTCGAGGGTCGTGTACTAAAACCGATACTTGTTACCCTTTTTGCTGCCCTTGCCCTCGTGGCCGTTTTAGTGGCTTTCAAAGGCATGCCCTCTTTGCCGAGTCTGACCCAGTTTAGCTGGCAGGACACTTTGTTTCTTTGGTGCATCCTAACACTCACAACAGTCTGGCACGAGCTGGGCCATGTTGCTGTAGCAGCACACTTCGGCGTGCGCACACGGAGTGTGGGTATCGGGCTTTTCTATCTTCAACCTGCAGGCTATGCTGACGTTACAGAATCCTGGGTTAAGCCCGCAAGGGTTCGGGCAGTCATTGCGCTTGGCGGGATGCTCTTTCAGGCAGTTCCTCTCCTGGCCGCCGCTGCTGCATGGGTAGCCACCCAGCACCATCTCCTGGGGGCATACAGCATCGCAAACTTTGCAGCTATTGCCCTCAATCTTGTTCCTTTCGTACGCCTGGACGGGTATTGGCTACTCTGCCACCTGCTCGACCAGCCAAACCTTCGTCAGCGAACGTTGGCACACCTGCGCTACTTGCTGACCCGTCGCGGCCAGCCTCAGTTTACTGATGCTGCTTCCGGCCTGGCCGGTGTGTTTGCGTTCTTCTCAGTGGTCTTCGCCTTCGGGCTGTACCTGAGTGTTTTCGCTACCCTCGCAGCTGCCCTTGGAACGTAGGCGGGTCGAGGAAACCTGGATGTGATTTTGGAGAGCTCAAATATGCGTACACCAATGTTCGTAAACCCCTACCGCTTCCGTGCGCGTCTGGATAAACATCTTCTCCTGGGAGCGGTTAACCAATCTGTGCAGATACCATACCGGCCCGCCCTCGAGGTGCTTGAGCAAGGCGAAGAGGTGATTTTCCCTCACCCGGAGATCTCCGAAAGCGAGTGGCAGTGGCTCGAGCAGGAGCGGTATATCGTCCACTACAAGATTGCGAGGGACAACCGCTACGCGCGGCAACTCGGGTTCTTTGGCTTCTGGCCAGGAGACCCCCACCAACGCCAGCAGCGCCTAGCAGCGGCCCGTGTGGCCATCCTTGGAGTAGGAACCCTGGGTACGCAGGTGGCCTATTTGCTTACGGCGGCTGGCGTAGGGCACCTGGTGCTATGCGACCAGGATGTAGTCGAGCCATCCAACCTCAGCCGCCAACTGCTCTTCGTGCAACAGGATATTGGCAAGCCCAAGGTACTCGCAGCCCGTGAGCGGTTGGGCCTGCTTAACCCAACCACCCGAATAACAGTTTTCCACGAGATGCTCGACTCCCCCAGTCAGATAGAGCAACGTGTTGCAGGTTGCGACCTGATAGTCCGAGCTGTAGACACGCCACAGGACATCGCTTTCTTGATTGACGAAGCTGCTACCAAGCACGGAATCCCTCACGTTGGTGCGGGGTTGCTCGAGACCTGGACGATGGTTGGCCCATTTGTTGACAGTCGTTACGGCCCTTCTTTACGCGAGCTAATCACGCCGCCCGAGTTCGTGCGCAGCCCCTACAGAGAGATACCGGTTTTCGGACCCACGGCTTTCTGGGCTGCGTCTTATGTCGCCGGCGATGCCCTGCGCTACCTTGCAGACCTGGGCCAGCCCTGGACTGCGAACCGGATTCTATACCTGGATGGCCGCAGCGGCCAGATGTACACCCGCGATTTGCGTTCTGATGTAGCCTCTGGAGGTAAAACGTGATTCCCTGGTTGATCGCCATCCTGGGCGCAGTCAGCGCACTGGGAACAGCCGCTGGGTTGGGCGGGCCACCCATCCTTGCAGTCGGGCCGATCGGAGCGGCCCTGTGCGGATTGGTGGCGTGGGCAGTACGCCGTACAAGCATCGAGGCTAGCCTGTGGGTAGTGGCCTGGTCGGTTGGCTGGACAGCTGCCGCCCTTGCGTCACAACTCCCTACCCTTTACAAAAGCCTCGGAATTTTGAGCTTACCTGGGGTTTTAGTAGTTTTACCGCTGTATTCATTGGTTATGTTCATTGTTGGCTGGGCAGTAGGCGTCGCCCCACGGTATCTGCGTTGGCCTACGAACTAGCCGCAGGGCAATTTCCTTACGTAAAATCCTCTAGAGGTGATTGCAATGAACGGAGGAACCAAGGCAAAGCGCCATTGGAAAGAAAATGTGACCAGAATAGTGATATCGCTAGCTGCGCTCGCTCTCGTAGCGCAAAATGCCGATACCATGGTGAGGTGGAATTCGGGGTTGTCCGTGGCAGTTTGGTTCATTGCCCTGTTCTTAATTTGCCTAAACACCGGGCTCGCGGTGTTGGATTTGCTCCGTGGTGTGCTCAAGAACAAACCTACCAATCTCGACTAGCTCCGAACGGAGCGAAGCGAAGTGAGGAATCTGGTATTGGTATGTAGTGGGAGAGCGGCAATATCGCTACCTTGACAAACACTGCTGCCTGCGAAAACGAGTAGAAACAACCAGATGTGCCTTACCGAGGTCAGGCACGGCTTTCTGCGTTGCGTTTCGGCCCAAACACACGTCCTCTTTGGGGCGCAAGATACCTGGCCCGGTTAAAACCAGCGTCGGGCACTATGTTGCACCGTGGCAGGTTTGCGGGATGGTCTGGCGCAGCGACCGCGTGCCTGGCGCAATTCCCTTAGGGAACTTCGGACGGGTCTGGTAAATAAACCACGTAGGCACTTGACCGCACGGTTCGATAAGGCTCCGTGCAGTTAGGCTTTTGCTTTTCGGCAACAGCAGGCAGCCGGTTGCCAAGCGAACTCTGGCGTCACTGTCTCGGAGACATTGCGGAGACGGGAGAAGTAGTTGCTAGCGTTCCTGGGCTGTTTCTGGGTACCTCCTACGCTGTCAGAAACTCGCTGCCAACCTACCGGCGAGCTGCAATGCGAGGGAGGTAACCAAGATATGAGAAAGAAACACTTCGGTTTTCAAGCTGCTGGGTTGATCTCGGCTCTGGCCAGCGTTGCGTTGGGCACGGCAGCAATAGCGGGGTGGGGTTTAGTCGAACGACGCGATTTGCAAAATGCATCTCTTCAACCACCTCTGATTAGCGAAAGGAAACCCGTATTCCAGCCCGAACCGCTGCCCTGGCCCCGGCCGGTGCCCATCCCGCGCCCCATTCAACCCTTGGAACCGTTACTAGAACTGCAGTTGGCCTGGCAGGATTTTTACCCGGCGTAGGGCAAAACTTTGAGGGTTGAGTCTTTGCTCAGAAGGCATCTGTGAATAACCTGCACCACCACAAAGCTGTGCTCATGGCCCTCGAGACCATCCAAGCGATGTTCCGCCGGGCCCCCCATACCCAGACCTGGACTAGCCTCCAGGTTTCCCAGGGAGAAATGCTGACCGCGTTGGCCAAGGAGAGAATTGAGACCGGCCAGGAAATTATGCCTATCCTGACTCAACTGCGTCAGCTCGCTAGCAGCCTCCAGCCTCCAGAATCGGCAGTGGTTGCAGCCTCGCTCGAGGCCTTGACTAATTGGTGCGAAGGGAATCGTGCTTAAGGAGGGTTTATGTATATACACGAGCTGTACCTGCGAGAGTATGCCGAAACAAAGCTGGCCCAGTTGCACGGCGAGGCACTCACCCAACAGCAAACTCGAGGGAAAACCGCCTGGTGGCACACGGTTGATGCACGAGCCCTGGCCACGAAGTTGGTATGGCTCAAGTCGCTCTGCTCATTCTTTTGGCGGGCGTAATGTAGCCCGGCAACACTTTTCGCCGGCCCCCAACCCGGGGGCCAACTTTATTCCGCCCTTCACAGACGTTGCCGCCCGCGAAAACGCGAAGGGGCAAGCAGACCGTACCTCTATCTCACCCAGTCTCCGAACTCACGGGTCAAAGCGGGATCTGGTTCGGCCCCGTACTCATCGTTTAGCATTCGCACCAGCGCGCGGTACACGACTTTTGCCCTGCGGTCGTCGCCGAGCCGCCGCAGCACCCGCAGCAGCTTGATGTAGGAGGCCTCGGCGAGCGGATCTAGCTCAACCAGTTTTTGGAAAGCCCAGGCCGCGCGGCTGGGGTTCTCTTGCGCCAGAATCTCACCCAGCGAGCCGGCGGCGGCCAGGGCAGCGTCGAGGGCGCGGGTTCGGATGGGCTCCACCCAACCGGCCTCGGCTTCGGGCAAAAAAGGGCCACGATAGAGATCTATCGCTTTTTCCAGGTCTTCGGGTTTGCCGAGCGCCAGCAACCGTTCTAGCTCCAGCACGTCCACCTTCACCTCAAACCGCTTGGAAAGCCGGTATATGCCGTCTTCGAAGGGCACCGGGTCGAAGTCCATCAGGGGATGGCCGGCCAGGGCAGCCCGCAGGCGGCGAACCGATATCTTGAAGTAGTCTATGTGCCGGTAGTCGTTCGAGCCATCCCACAGCGCGTCCACAATTTGCCCGCGGCTCCCCGCGCCGTTGAGGGCCAGCCAGGCCAAAATTTCACGCGCCTTGCTGTTTGGAACCCGTATCGAAGCACCCTCTAGCTCGACCGCGAACCCCCCCAGGGTGGTCACAACCACCTGTAGGTTTGGCCTAGTGGGTTTCTCCCTCGATACGCCGACCCCCAGGGCCATGTCGTAGTAGGCCTGGGGCAGCCCGAGTGGAAGCATTGCCTCGAGCGCCCGGCCCAGCGCAGGAGCATCTGTCCCCAGCACCCCCGCAGTGCCCAGCCGTTCGATGGCTTGGTTGAGGTTGCGAACCCGCGTCGCGTCCAGGCGACCCTCCCGGCGGGCAATCTCGGCAAGGTAGAAGTGGCTTCGCACCACCCGATCCGGTGGCAGGGGCAGCCGCAGTGCGGCCTCGAAGAGCTCCTTGGCGCGTTCCGGCTGGCCCTTGTAATAGGCGTAAATGGCTTCGTAGAAGAGAGCTTTGGCTTCTACTTCGTGCTTGGCCGATAGTGGAACCGCTCTGGCTCGCGTCACCCAGGCCTCGGCGCCCTCGAGATCTCCCAGGTGGCAGCAAACCTCGGCGAGTTTATATGAGATCCGCTGTTCATACATCCAAAAGCTGAAGTCTGCGTTCTTCTCCAGCGCCATGAGCAGACAGTCCCGGGCCAGGGCAAACTCACCCAGCCAGAGGTAGGCATCGGCCTTGCTTTCCCACGCATGTGGGGAGTTTCTTGAGCTTTCACCCTCCAGTAGGGCCAGCGCCTGGTCAAGGTAGCGGACTGCTTCCCGGGGCTGGTTGGACAGGCGGTAGAGCTCGGCTAGGCTGAGGTACAAGCCGACCTGTCCGGCGCTAAGGTTTAGCTCTCGGAATATATGCAGTGCCTGAAGGAAAAGAGGCTTGGCCTCCCCTTGCCGGCCGAGCTCGCACAGCACTGCGCCCAAGATTTCCTTGGATTTGGCAAGTTCAAGCAGGTCTCCCTTGGACTCCGCCCACGCCACACACCCTTGCGCCAACTCCAACGCCCGTTCAAAGTCCCCCAGAAAGCAACTTGCATTTGCAAGGGCTCGCCGCAGGCGGTTTTCTAGCAGGTCGTTACCCCCCTGGGCAAGACCCTGTTCGGCCAGCCGAGCCACCTGCTCGTAGTCGCACTTGCGCACGGCGCACAACCCCAGCGCAAAGTACCCCCGCCTGTCCGAGATGCCGGCGGCGCTCAGTTTTTGCGCCAGGGTCTCGCCTCGCTGGGGCTGGCCTTGTTCGATGTAGGCCACCACCAGTGCCCACCCCAGCCCTTCGGAAAGGTGGTTCTCGGGAAATTCTCCCAGCACCTGCTGCACCAGCCCGAATTCCCAGCGAACCTCGAGTTGGGGTATCACCTGTTCGGCCAGCCGCCGGGCATCGTCAAAGCACTTGGCCTTTAGGTAGTGCCGGATGGCCGAAAGAAGGTTTCCGGCTTGTTCGGCCAGTTGAGCCGCCAACCGGAAAAGCTCCCGTCGGCGGGCGGGCCGTTTCCGTAGGCGGACGTCCAGGGCCTGGAGCAGAAGCGTGTGTGGGCGGTAGATCCCGTCCGCGACCGGAACCATCGGCAGGCCCGCGTCCCGGAGGCCCTCGAGCCACCCCGCCGGCAAGGCAACCCCCAGGTCTTCCGCATGCGCCTCGCTCCATACTTCCAGAACCGAGAGTTCGGGCAAAGACGCCAGTAGCTTGGCGTCCAGGGTGTCCAGCATCTCGTGGATGAGCTTTTCCGGGGCGGTTTGTACCGAGACCCCCCTCCCAACCAGGGCCAGCCCGGCGGGCCATCCGTTGAGCCGCCGGTGCACCTCTTTTGCGTCACCCTGGTATCCAAAGCTGGCCAGGTAGGCTTCGGTTTCCTCCAGGCTGAAGAGCAGCTGCTCGGGACTTAGGATTCGTACCCGACCCTGCGCAAGCATTCGCCCCAGGCGGAGCTTAGGCTCACTGTAGCTGCTCAGGATGACCTGGTGCCCCTCTGCAAGACCGGTACAAAAAGCCTCCATCCAACGTGCGGCCTCGAGCCCGAGGTGCTGGGCCTGGTCAAGCACCATGCGCAGGTTGCTGGCGGAGTCGTTCAAGTCCTCGGCCAGGGCTTGAGCGCTGACCTCGGGTATGGGGTGGTCGAGGGAGGCTTCGAAACGCTCGAGGTTCAACCAAGGCGCGGCGGTCTTGATGCTGCTTCCGAGCGAGCGCGCCAACGTGCTGGGGTTGGCATCTTCTTCATCCAGGGTCAGCCAGGCCACGCTGGAGTCCGTAGCCCTGGCCCACTGGGCCAGGGTGGTTGTCTTGCCAAAACCAATGGGGGCCGAGAAGATTAGCACGCTTAGGTCGGAAGCCCGTTCAATCTCCTCGACGAGGCTCGAGCGCGTCAACTCTCCCTTCAAAGCGCGGGGAATGGAGAATTTCCTCTCTGAATCTTGTTTTGGCTCATACCGCATGGTTTGCTCCGTTGCTCAATAAAGACCTTTGCGTCAAATATCACTATAGTTTGTACACTTAGCTCAATTTTATAATACAAACACAGTCCAACGTTTCTTCGGCTCAACCCGGCTGTACCCAACCTGACGGCTGACGCTTTTTTCGCCGACCGTCAGGTAAGGATGCGCTCTATCACGCTCTTCACGGACGTTGCCGCCAACGAAAACGAGAATACGTCTAGGCCCAGACGCATGTTCCCGAGTTTCCGGGTGGCAACTGTTCTGTCTGGGACAGAGGATTTTTGATTCTTAGGAGGCTCTTTTTATGTGAAGAGCGCACTAAAAGATTGCCACTTAGTGTTAGACCCTCTTTAACCAGTATCAGACCCGGTTTGCCCCCACGGGCCAGGGCCCCTCTCGCCCATGCCCTGACCCAAAGCAAAACCCCGGCCTGAAAGCCGGGGCGAGGGAGGAGCGCATTCAGGTCGCTTTTCCCCGGGTATTGACTTTGAACACCGCCCAGATGGGGCAGAAGTTGAGGGTGGCGGTTACCGCCATAATTACCCCCAGCAACCCAAACACCCAGGCCCAGATGCCGCTGCTACCAAAAAAGGCGATTAGGAAAAACACCACCGCCAGGATGTAGCGAACCAACCGATCTGTGCTGCCTACGTTGGGAATCATAGTCCCTCCTTGTTGGAATCAAGCCTAGCAACCGAGGGTGGGTACAAATGCCCTGCGTGGCTCAGGCTTTACGCTGGGGTACCGGACAGGTGTTGATGCCCAAAAGAGCGTACAAGGGGCAGAAGCCAATGGCTGCCGTCAGCAGCATGACCGCGCCCAGCCCGACGGCCACGTAGACCCAGACCCCAGCAGCTATCGTAAAGGCCAGCAGGAAGAACACTGCTGCCAGCACCAGGCGAACGATCCGGTCGGCTGTACCTTCGTTGGGTTTCATAGTCTCCTCCTCGAGCCGGCGCGTTCGGGTTCAGGAATCGCACCGAATCTCTGCTGATAAGGTATACTACATTTGATGCTATTTCAATAGCGAAAATAGTGAAAAATAAATAAAGCCCCCTGGAGCGCCCATGAACACCCCCCGTCCCCTAATGGAATACCTCAAACAGCACGGCCCCAGCACCATTAAGGAACTGATGGCGCACCTGGGCCTGAGCGAGACTGCCGTCCGGCACCAGCTACACAGCCTGGAAAAAAGCGGCTGGCTGGCGCGGGAAGAGCGGCGCGAAGGCAGGGGTCGCCCATCCACGGTCTACCGGCTGACCCAGGCTTCGGAGGGCCTCTTCCCCAAACGCTACCCCGAACTGCTGGATGCGGTGCTGGCCGAAGCCGAGCGGGAGCAAGTCCTCGAGAGGCTGCTGGAGGGGGTAGCCGAGAGCATGGCGGCTGAGCTAAGGCAGAAGCTCGAGGGCCTCGAGGGTCCGGCCAAGCTCCGTGCCCTGCTAACTTACATGGACTATGGCGACATGCTGGGCACCCTGGAGGAAACCCCGGCGGGATGGGAGCTCAAAGCCTACAACTGCCTGTACTACGCCACCGGACAACGCTTCGAGCCGGTATGCGACCTGCCACCCAGGGTGATTACCAAGGCCACCGGCCTGCCCGCCGAGCGCCCTTTCTGTCAGCGGGATGGGCACCGGGCCTGCCATTTTCTCATCGCCAAACGTTCGTCATAGCGCAAGCATTTTTTGACCCAGCGCCTCACCCTGAAAAATTTATGCTGGGTAGCGTATGGTCTCCTGGTTGCAGTCCTGGGTATATTCCAACTCTACTGGCCGCGATTTGCGGATAGATTGGCTGCGGGGCTTTTGCCTGTTCGCGATGGCCATTGACCACATCGGCGGCGAATCGTTTTTGTATGTTTTTTCGGGCCGGCTCAACTTTTACATCAGTGCTGCCGAGGGTTTTTATTTCATCTCAGGCCTCACCCTGGGTATCCTGGCCAGCCGCCAGACCCTCCTGCAATCCCTCGAGCGGGTTTTGTCGCGGCTGCTGGTGCTCTACCGTACAGCGGTTCTGATTGCCCTGGGCTTCATGACCCTCAGTCTGCTGGGGCTCAAGGTCTGGTACGACCCCTGGAACAAAGAACAAAACCTGCTGGAGTTCGTGGCCGGTGTTTTTACCCTGCAAGATGGCTACAACGGCTCAGAGATTTTAGGGCTGTATGTCTGGTACATGTTGTTCGCCCCCCTGGCCTTCTGGCTCCTGTATCGCAAGCAGGGCTGGCGGGTGCTGCTCGTTTCGGGGGTGGTGTACATCTTGAGTCAGGCGATACCCACCGTGGTAGGGGCCCCCATTGCCTCGATCTTCATGCCGGCGGCCTGGCAAATTTTGTTTTTTGTTGGACTGGTGGTGGGGTTCCACCGCCTCGAGCTAGCCCGATTCTGGGCCCAAAGACCCCGGCTGCGCGATGGCTTGGGGGTAGGGGTTTTACTGACGGCCACTGCGCTCATCGTCGTTCATGCCCAGGGCTGGCTGCCCTGGCTGGATCGTTCGGTGCTGGGCGATGCCAACACCGAACCATTGGTATGGCCCAGGTTGCTGTTGGTTGCGCTGTACCTGCAAGCCTTTTATATCCTGGTCACCTGGTTCTGGCTGCCGCTTTCTCGTGGGGTGGGCTGGTTTTTGATTCCCTTGGGCTCGGCCTCGCTGTGGACTTTTACCGCGCACCTCATCGCGATGGTTCCGCTCTACAACCTGCTCAACTACTGGGAGGTCACGCAGAACCCCTGGTGGGGCACCGGGCTACAACTGCTGGCCCTGGGGGGCATCTGGGCCTCTATCCAGCTTTATCGCCGGTGGCGCAAGGCAGGAGCCGCCGGTTAATTGCGGAAGGTATCGCAGCGGTTCGGGTCGCCGCTCTGGAAACCCCGGTTAAACCAGCCCACCCGCTGCTCCGACGAGCCGTGGGTGAAAGCCTCGGGCACTACATAGCCCTGCGAGCGACGCTGGAGGTTATCGTCGCCGATGGCGCTGGCCGCCGCAATGGCCCCCTCCACGTCGCCGAACTCCAACAAACCCCGCCGCTGGGCGTAGTGGCCCCAGACCCCAGCCAGGCAGTCGGCTTGCAACTCCAGGCGCACCGAGAGCTGGTTGGCCACCGTCTGGCTGCTGCGGGCTTGCTGGGCGCGCACTTTGTCGGAGATATCGAGCAGGTTCTGGATATGGTGGCCGATCTCGTGGGCAATCACATAGGCCTTGGCAAAGTCGCTGGTCTGCCCCCGGGTCAGGCGCTCCATCTGATCAAAAAAGCTGGTATCGAGATACACCCTGGCATCGCGGGGACAGTAAAAGGGCCCCACCGCCGCACTGGCATACCCACAGGCCGACTCCACCTGGCCGTCAAACAAGACCAGTTGCGGGGGCCGATAGCCCTGGATCATCTGTCCCCAGGTGTCTTCCAGGTCGCCCAGGATGGAGCGCACAAACTGGCCCTCCCGGTCATTGGCGGGCAGGTTTTGGGGGGCCGGGGCGGTGGTCACGGGCCCGCCCTGGAGTTGGGAAAGAATATCGGCAGGGTTCACCCCAAACAGCAGCCCCCCCAGCAAGGCCAGTATCACCGCTCCAATGCCAATGCCAGCCGGGCCTCCCATGCGGGGGCTGCGTCCCCGGCGGTCTTCCACATTCTGGCTCTTACGCAGGTCTTCCCATTTCATACTTCAGGCCCCCAATCGTTCTTGAATTTGCTGCAAATGATGCCGCTCGTGGTAGACCAGGGTTTGCAGCCAGCCCAGGGCGGTCAGGTCGCCAAAAAAGGGGTGCGCGTAGGTGGGGGGGTGCGGCAAGCGTTCTCCGCTCTCGGCCACCTCGGCCAGCACCCGCTCGCGCACGGCTTGCAGACGTTCCAATAGCACCGCACGGGGCAGGCC
>CAZIXH010000315.1:0-2525 GCA_964543055.1 uncultured bacterium | reverse complement strand
GGGCCTGGGGGGGCGGTTTACGCCGGGTTCAGTGCTCCAGACCCCGGAGCACTTCAAGCAGGCCCGTTCGTATGGTGTGTACGTGGCGGGACACAGCCTGGGGGGTAGCTACCTGCCGCATCGGCAGACCTACACCCCGCACCAGACCGAGCCCCACGAAATCGAGTGGCTGCTATCCGAGGCCGAGAAACTGCTGGGCTACCGGCCTGCTTATAGTTCGTCCTGGGCCGGGGTGCGCTACCGGCTTGACCCGCATTACCTGAAAGCAATTCCCGGCGGCTATGCCCTCACCGGCTTTGGCTCGGCGGCGTATTTTTACGCTCCGCTCTATGCCCATCGGCTCCTGAAGCGCATCCAGGGGAAATCCTGATAGACTGACCACCATGCGGCAGTACCACGAGCTGATGCAATACGTGCTCGATCACGGGGTGGACAAGCCCGACCGCACCGGGGTCGGCACCCGCTCCGTCTTCGGCTACCAGATGCGCTTCGACCTGTCGGAGGGCTTCCCGCTGGTCACCACCAAAAAAGTTCACTGGAAGAGTGTGGTGTACGAGCTCTTGTGGTTCTTGCGGGGCGAGACCAACATCCGCTATTTGCGCGAAAACGGAGTGACCATCTGGGACGAATGGGCCGACCAGGACGGCGAGCTGGGGCCGGTGTACGGCAAGCAGTGGCGGAGCTGGGAAGGGGCGAACGGCCAGACCACAGACCAGATGGCCTGGGTGGTGGAGGAGATCAAGCGCAACCCCGACTCGCGCCGGCTGGTGGTGAGCGCCTGGAACGTGGCCGACCTGCCCCGCATGGCCCTGGCCCCCTGCCATATTCTGTTTCAGTTCTATGTGGCCCAGGGACGGCTCTCCTGCCAGCTTTACCAGCGCAGCGCCGACATTTTTCTGGGGGTGCCCTTCAACATCGCCTCGTACTCACTGCTCACGCTGATGCTGGCCCAGGTGACGGGCCTGAAGCCGGGCGAGTTCATTCACACCCTGGGCGACGCGCACCTCTACCAGAACCACTTTGATCAAGCCCGCCTGCAGCTTTCCCGCGAGCCCCGGCCTTTGCCCACGGTGCGGCTCAACCCTGCGGTGAAGGATTTGTTCGCTTTTACCTTTGAGGATATTGCCCTCGAGGGCTACCACCCACACCCGCGCATTGCGGCCCCGGTGGCGGTCTGAGTTATGGCCCGAAAGATAGCCCTGGTGGCTGCCTTGGATCAGAACCGCGCCATCGGGCGGGCCGGCGCTTTGCCCTGGCACCTGCCCGACGACCTCAAGCGCTTCAAGGCGCTCACCCTGGGCAAAACCGTGCTGATGGGGCGCAAGACCTACCAGAGCATTGGCCGCCCACTGCCCCATCGGCGCAACGTGGTGCTTACCCGCGACCCCAGCTTCAGGGCCGATGGGGTAGAGGTCGTGCATTCTCTGGAAGAGGCCCTGAAGCTCGACGAGGAGCTGATGGTGATTGGTGGTGGGGAGATCTACGCCCTCTTCCTGCCGCTGGCCACGCACCTGCACCTGACCCTGGTAGATACCACCGTGCCCGATGCAGATGCTTTTTTCCCCGCCTGGCGCAGCCAGGACTGGCGCGAAACCTTTCGGGCGTTTCACCCTGCCGACGAGCGCCACGCCTTTTCGTTTACCTATGTAGACCTCGAGCGTGCCAGCGTCTGAGAGCGGTTCCCACGAATACCCAGAACAGCGGGTTTTGCTGTTCTGGCTAAAACACTGCGCATCGCATGTGGAGTGTTTGTGGGAAACGCGATGAGCTTAAAAAAGCCTCCCCGTGAGCGGGGAGGTTGGGGATCGGAAGTTCGTTACGCCAGACCCAAACTTAGTTCTTCTTCCTCGAAGGCGATGCCACCGTCCTTGAGGGTCACGAAGAGGGTGCGGCCCGGGCGGGAGAGCAGCTCGAGCGAGAGGGGGTCTTCGATCTTTTCGCGGATCAGGTTGCGCAAGATGCGGGTACTGCCCTGCTTGGGGGCCTGCTCAACCAGCCAGGAGGCCACGGCGGGGTCGAAGCGGACGGTTTTTTCGCGGGACTCGAGCTCCTTGGCGATGTCCTCGAGCATAATCTGCGTAACCTGCACCAGTTCGGCCTCGTTGAGGTTGCGGAAGCGAATCACTTCGTCCAACCGGTCGAGGAACTCCGGTGTAAAGATGGCCTTGAGCGGGCTCTCGGTGTCCACTTCCCGGTTGGTGAAGCCGATGGCGGGCCCCACGTTGAAACCGGTGTTGGAGGTCATGATGAGGATGACCCGGCGGAAGTCCACCGTGCGGCCCAGGCCGTCGGTGAGGCGACCCTCGTCGAGCACCTGCAAGAAGGTGTTGTAGATGTCGGGGTGGGCTTTCTCGATTTCATCAAGCAGCACCACACTGAAGGGCTGGCGGCGCACCGCCTCGGTCAGGCGGCCCCCCTGCTCGTAGCCCACGTAGCCCGGCGGGGCTCCAATGAGCTTGGAGACGGAGTGGGGTTCCTGGAACTCGCTCATGTCGAAGCGAATCAGGGCCCGCTCACTGCCAAAC
>CAZIXH010000314.1:0-3758 GCA_964543055.1 uncultured bacterium | reverse complement strand
CGTCAAGCCATGGAAGTGGGTTTTGCCTGAAATCGCCGGGAGCCACAGGCAGGCGCTTAGGGTAAGGCTCATGACTGGGGCTAAGTCGTAACAAGGTAACTGTACCGGAAGGTGCGGTTGGATCACCTCCTTTCTAAGGAGTTACTTTGCGCCGCTCGCGGCGCAAATCTGGCGGCCATCGTAGCCGAACCAGACCTTCGCGCAAGCGAAGACTCGCCTAACCTGTGCCAAGATTCGGCCCGCCCCGCAAGGGGCGGGTTTTTTATTGTTCAACCAGCCAATCACTCAGATCCTGAATGAGCCGGGGCAGGATCAACTCCTGGTGAATCGCTCGAGCCTGATGCTGCATGGCCTCGCATAAGTCTGGGAAAAGGGAGGGCAAGTTGGGCTGGAGCGGTAGGCTGCTACCACTGCTCAGGCCCTCCAGGTAGGTTTGCCGGTCAAACCGCCAAGGTACAAAGGCATGGGGATATCGCTGGTACAGCCCCCCAGCAATACGCAGACCCCCCAGGTCGAAATCGCAGCTCACCCAGAGTATTGCCCTGGACGCCAGCCGATCCAGCAGAGCCCAGGCCGCCGCGCTGGGCTGCCCCGAGGTGCACACCAGGGTGGCTGCCGGGCCGACGGCCTCGAGCAAACCCTCGAATACCGAGGGGTTCTCGACCACCCAAACCCGGTTCCTAATGGCGTTGAGGGGGCCCAGGGTTTTTACCTCGCGCCAGGTCAGGCACAACGCGCGGCCCTGACCCGCCTCGAGCCAGGCATCACCCAGCACCCCCGCACACAGCACCGTGGACGAGACCCCATCCCGCAGGAGCCCCACCAGGCCCAAAGCCTCCACCGCCGCCTGAAGCAACCGACCTGGAGGGCGGTCAGAATCAAAAAAGTGGGCATCGCCGGTGAGCTGGGCTCCCAGTACACTGCTGCGCCAGGGCTGCTGCTCGAGCAAGCCCAAGGCTTTACTGATGGTCTGGACGAAGGATAGATCGGCACCCTCCCGCAGTAGCTGTCTCAGCAGGCCCGCCCCGGCCTCTTCCCTGCTGAGCGCCTCCCGCCAGCCTGGGTGCGCGACCTGCCCCAGCAGCTCGGCCCACTGTCGGGCCTCCTGTTCGCGCAGCACCCGCCGGGGCAGGATGGGGCCGCCCTGGAGCGTCTCCAGTACAGCAACCAGACCCGTCTGGTAGCGGCTGCGCTGGAGGGCTTCGTCCAGAAGCTGAAGGTCGAGGGTTCGGTGGGTCTGGCCGGTCAGGCGTTTTAGGGCCTCAAGTTCTGCGGGACTGAGGGCAGGCTGGCTACGGCCCAGCTTGCCATCGCGGCGGTAGCGCTCGAGGGCCAGGTTCAAAACCCGCTCCAAGCCTACCTGTTTCAGGGCTTGCAGCACCTCGGTGGGGCTCATAACAGTACAGGGGCCTCCCTGACCCTTGTGCCGTCCCAGACAAAGGCCAGGCTGCTGACCCCATCGCCTTTTTCGGTGCTGACCCGAAAAAGCTGGTAGGTAACCGCAGCGCTGAGGGCAGTGGAAAGGTCTACCCGGCGCTCGCTGGTAGCAATCCAGCAGAGCTCCAGGGCGCTCATGATGCGGTACAGGGCAGCGATGTTGACCGCATCCATGCCTGCAAAAGCCTCGTCAATCCCTACCAACCGGGGCACCCTGCGCCCCAGCGCATCAAAACGCGCCCCCAAAGCCGCAAACAGGAAGGTGTACAGCACCGCCGAACGCTCTCCGCCGCTGCGGGTAAGGAAAACCCGGTCGCTGAGCTCGCGGCGCCGTCGGGCTTCGTTCTGCCCCACCTCGCTAAAAAAGCGAAAGCCGTACCACTCGCGGTAGTCCAGGGCCTGCTCGAGCTGCTGGTTGAAAGAGCGTTCGGGGTCGGGGTTCTCGCGCAGTCGCTGGATTAGGTGGCGAATCTCCTGCCGCACCCCGCGCCACCAGTGCTCGGGCTGATGGGCCGGGTCTATGCGTCCGTCCACCAGGGCGGCCAGACCGGAAGGCTCGCGGCGGTACATCTCCAGATCGAGCCGCTCGCCATGAAACTCCAGGCTTCGGAGGATACCCTGGGTCTGCTTGACCCAGGTCTGGGCCTCGCGTAGCCGCCGATCCAGCTCCTCGACCAGCTCGTAGACCAGTTCCTCGCGAAACACCCGGGCCTCCTCGTCGGAAAGGAGCCGCTGGGCAGCCTCGAGCTCGCCCGCCAGGTGTTCCAGCAGCTCGTCCGGCAGCGCCGCCTGACCTTCCAGGTTGAAACGCACCCCCTCGTTCACCCCAAAGCGCGGCTGGTAGTTGTCGGGGGCCTCGAGATGGTGACGGAACTGGTCGAACTGCTGGGAGAGGCGTTCAAAGGCCTGGTTGCTCTCTTCTTCCAGCTCCTTTTCCGATAAAGGGCTCCCCAGGTCAAGGGCTTGCAGTCGGGGATGGGTCGCGCGGGTCTGGGCCAGGCGTTCTTGGGCTCCTGTCTGCCGTTCCTGGGCCTCGCGCAGGCGTTGCTCCAGGCTGGGCAGTTGTTCGTTGATTACGCGCAGGCGCTCAGAGAGGTTGGCCTGCTTCTGGCGGAGTTCTTTGTCGGTCTGCTCGAGCTCCCGCAAACGCTGGCGGCTTTTTTGGAAGCGGGTTCGCAGCTCGGCGGCATCGGGGGCCTCGAGGTCGCGGCGCAGCATCTGGAGTTGGTTGCTCAGGGCATCGCGGCGCAGCTCGTACTCGCGGCGCTCCTCCTCGAGGCGATGCTGTTCGGATTGAATCTCTTGGTTGCGCTCGGCATTATCCTGCAAGTCCTGGGCCAGCCGCTGGAGCTGCCCCCTAGCCTCCTGCCACCGGCGCTCTTGCGCCTGGGCCTGCTGGTACTCGGCCTGGGCCTGTTGCAACCCGGCCCGGCTGGGCTCCAATCCCAGGGTAACGAACTCCTGCTGAAGCTGCTCGCGGGCGGCCTGAAATGCCTGGCGGGCCTGGGTCAGCCGGGCCAACTGCCGCTCATACTCCTCGCTGCGCGTCTCGAAATCCTGGCGGGCCAGGGCGCGCTGGTGCTGGGCCTCCTGGCGGGCCCGCTGTTCTTCTTTGGCTTCGGAAAGCCGCCGCCAGATTTGGTTCAGGCGCTCCAGCTCGGCCCCGGCCTGATCCTCCTGGGCCTGAACCAGCTCCAGTGAGCGCTCGAGGGCCTCTATCTGCTCGCGCAACAGGTTCAGTTGACGCTCCCGCTCGCGCTGGCGGGCCACGCTGCCAATAAACCGCAGCCCCGGGTGGGGCTTGGCGGTGCCCGCCAACAGCCCGTTGCTCCAGAACCCTTCCTCTCCGGCGGAGGCCAGGCCCACCAGCGGTTCCAGGGCGATTTGTTGCAGCCATTCCACAAGGCCCGCAGGGGCTTCGTCCTCGGGCTCGATCAGTTCCCCCAGGTGTACCTGGGCCGCCGGAGCCATGGGCCAGCGCATCAGCGCGTCGCTCAGACCGGCCTGGTGCAAAAGCTCCTGGGCTTTACCCCGCTCAGTGGGCGCCACTACCAGCGCGGTCAGCAGACCCGCCGCCAGCAGCCCGGCCTCCAGCCCTCCCAGGTGGGCACTTTCGCTGCGGGGCCGAATCCAGCCGTCCCGGGGGGCGTGGGCAATCCCGGCCTGCCGCAACAAATGGCTGGCCGGGGCGCGGTCGGGCGGTACGGGTGGGGCGGCCGCTTCGCGGCTTGGCAGGGCCAAACACTCGGCGCGCCGGGTCTGAAGGTGGTCCGGTCAGGCATTGCGGTGGGCGCTCCGGTCCGCCCGCGTCGCCTGGCCGG
>CAZIXH010000313.1:0-12961 GCA_964543055.1 uncultured bacterium | reverse complement strand
GGTCAGGTCGTCCTTATCCTTGAGAATCACGCCCCAGGTCTGCTCCAGGACGTGCATGTCCAGCGACTCCTGGTGCAACGAGACCAGGGCTTCGGCCCAGTCCAGGCTCTCGGCCACGCCGGGGGCTTTGTTCAGGGGAAGTTCGCGCAAGTGAGCAACCACGGTAGCGATCTTCTGGGCCAGTCGTTCGTTGATACCCGGCAGCCTGGTACGGATGATTTCCACCTCCTTCTCGAAGCTGGGGTAGTTCTGCCAGAGGTACAAGCAGCGCCGCCGGAGGGCGTCGGTCAGCTCCCGGCTGCGGTTGGAGGTCAGAATCACGTAGGGGCGGTGGGTGGCCTTGAGGGTGCCCAGCTCGGGAATGGTGACCTGGAACTCGGCCAGTAGCTCCAGCAAAAAAGCCTCGAACTCTTCGTCGGTGCGGTCAATTTCGTCAATCAACAACACTGGGGGCTGGTCCTGCGAGATGGCCTCGAGCAACGGGCGGCGCAGCAGATAGGCCTCGCTGAATATCTGGGCTTCCCGCTCGGCTACGCTTGCTCCCGTGTGCTCGGTCAGGCGGATGTGCAGCATCTGCTTGGGATAGTTCCACTCGTAGAGGGCCTGGGCGGTGTCCAGCCCTTCGTAGCATTGCAAGCGAATAAGCCTGGTATCCAGCACCTCGGCCAGGGTTTTGGCTACCTGGGTCTTGCCAACCCCGGCTGGGCCTTCTACCAGCAAGGGTTTGCGCAGCGCCATTACCAGCCGCAGGGCGGTGGACATGGGCAGGTCGGCGATGTAGTTTCGTTCGCGCAGAACGGCCTGGATGCCCTCGACGGTGGTGAGCAGGGGGTTTATTTCGGCCTGGCTCATGCCTTGCCTTTCAGGTATTTGTCGGGGTTCTTGAGGAACTTGGCGCGGCAGTTGGGGCAACTGAAGTAGTAGGTCTGGCCCCGATACTCCGCGCTCACCGCTCTGGCGATTTCCAGCACTTCGCCACTGGTTGGGTCTATGGCCATTCCAGAGGGTAGGGGCGCTGGGGAGGCGGCTGCGGTGCTGGTAACCGCTGTAATTTCCGCCGCGATGGATGCTACCTGTTGTATTTCTCTCAGAACGGTAGGGTCGTTTTGGGGTGAGGAGGGCAAAGGTTGGCTCGAGGCCTGGGCGCTGGTAGGGATTTTTTCCTTCGTAGTCCCGGCGCTTTCAGCCCACGCCTTACCGCTTTTGTGCAGGATAATTTCGGCCAGAATCGAGATGGCTACCTCGTCGCGCCCGCGTCCGCCCAGGTCGAGGCCGGCGGGGTATTTGAGCCCTGGCAAGGCGGTTTTGGGGATGCCCAGAATCTCGAGGTTATCCAGCACCGTAGCACCGCGTTTGCGGCTGGCGACCAGGCCCAGGTAGGCGGGCTGGGGCATCCACCTGGCAATGAGGGCCAGGGTGTCTTCGTCGTAATGGCCCTGCGAGGCCACCACGATGCTGGTTTTGGCAGGGTTCTGGGTGGGTAGCCAGCCCTCCAGCTCACGCCAGGCCAGCACCTGAATGTCGGACTCGAGGCTCACCCCTGCCAGCTCGGGCATGTCGCAGGCCAACGTGACCCTGTAGTTCATCCGGGCCGCAATCTGCGCTGTCGTGAGGGCAATCTGGGAGCCGCCCACCACCAGCAGGCTGGCCTTACCGACCAGGGGTTCAATGTAAACATCCACCGCGCCTTCGCTGGCGCAGGTCATGGGAATCACCACCTGATCGGCGTGTTCCAGCACCACCTTAGCGGCGGCCTCGGGGGTGATTTTGACCAGACGCGGCTTGCCGAGCCGCAAGACCTCGAGGGCCTGCTTGCGAACAATCTCGCGGGAGCATGCCCCGCCCACATATCCCTCAAAACGTCCGTCCTCGAACACCAGGGCTTTATCGCCCAGGTGGGACGAAACCGGCGCCTGCCGCGAGACCACGGTAGCCAGCGCAAAGGACTCCCCCCTGCGCCGCAGCTCCTCGATTTTGCTGTAAAGGTCCATGTAGGTTCCAGGGTAAGGCCAGATGGGCCTGGAAAATCTTTTGCTGGTCACAAAGGTAGGGGTCTCAGGCCAAGGCCAATCGCCCCGTTTCTGCCCGAGACCACCGACCCAAAAAGTTATGCTTCGCTCATCTTTTTGCCCATATTGGCAAATACGGTCTCGATGAGGCGCTTGGCCTGGGCGTCCAGCACCCGCCCACCCACGGTGGCCGCCGGGCCGCTTACACTGGCCACGCCATTCCAGTCGAGCAGGGTGCTCTGGTCTTCCTGGCCGCTGATATCGGCGCTGGCGGTCAGGTCTACCGCGCTACCCAGCCCACCACCACGGATACGAACCATCATTTTGTTTTCTTCGGGACGGGGGTCGAGTTCGATATTGAACTTAAACGAACCCCGCACCGGCCCCACAGCAACACCCACCGTGGCGACCATATTTTTATCGTCCTTGAACTCGACCGATTTCAGGTCGGGTAAGCAAGAGGCCACTTTTTGCGGGTCCTGGATAAAGCTCCAGACCTTTTCTGCGCTTGCTTGTACTTTTTCCTGTCCGCTGTACTCGAGTTTCATGCGCTAACCTCAGGGATTGCCTATAGCTGATAGCTGATAACAAAACCCATCTTGTTTGCTATATGCCATGAGCTATAGGCTATCGGCGTTTCTTGCTAGAACGAATCCACCCCGGCCTGCCGCAGTACCTTCCAGACCTTTTCGCGGGTGATAGGCATGTCAATGTGGCGCACCCCCAGGTGGGCCAGTGCGTCCACCACAGCATTTACAAAGGCCGCCGGGCTACCTACCGTGGGCGACTCGCCCACCCCTTTGGCCCCGATGGGGTGGTGGGGGCTGGGGGTCACGGTGTGGCCGGTCTCCCATTTGGGGGTCTCGAGCGCGGTGGGCAGCAGGTAGTCGGTGAAGTTCGACGCGAGGTTGTTGCCCTGCTCGTCGAAAGCGATTTCCTGCATGAAGGCCATGGCAAAGCCCTCGGTCAGACCGCCATGTACCTGCCCCTCCACAATCATGGGGTTGATGATGGTGCCGCAGTCGTCAATGGCCACGAAGCGCCGCACCTTGACCTCGCCGGTGCCTTTGTCAATGTCCACCACGCAGATGTACGCCCCGTGGGGGAAGGTCAGGTTGGGGGGGTCGTAGTAGTAGGTGGTCTCGAGGCCCGGCTCCATGCCGGGGGGCAGGTTGGTGTAGGCAGCAAAGGCCACCTCGTTCATGGTCACGCTCTTACCCGGCACGCCCTTGACCACGAACTTCTTGTCCACCCACTCCACATCGCTCTCGCTAACTTCCAGCAGGTGTGCGGCTATCTTTTTGGCCTTCTCACGGATGCGCCTTGCGCCGAGCGCCATGGCGCCCCCCGCAGTGGGGGTGGAGCGGCTGGCATAGGTGCCCAGGCCGTAAGGGGCGGTGTCGGTATCGCCCTCCTCCACGATGATTTTGTCCACATCCAGGCCCAGTTCCTCGGAGACAATTTGCGCCCAGGTGGTCTCGTGGCCCTGGCCCTGGTGGCGGGTGCCGGCCCGCACGATGGCCGAACCCGAGGGATGCACGCGGATTTCGGCCCCGTCGAACATCTTGATGCCCAGGATGTCGAAGTCCTTGCTAGGCCCGGCCCCCACAATTTCGGTGAAGGTGGAGATGCCAATGCCCATCAGCTCGCCTTTAGCCCGTTTCTCGGCCTGTTCCTTGCGCAGCTCGGCGTAGCCGATGCGCCCCAGGGCCACCTTGAGGGTTTTCTCGTAGTCGCCCGAGTCGTAGGTCCAGCCTAGCGCCGAGGGATAGGGGAACTGCGAGGGCTGGATGAAGTTCTTGAGCCGCAGCTCGGCGGGGTCCATCTTCAACTCGTGCGCCAGCACGTCCATGCTGCGCTCGATCAGGTAGCTGGCCTCGGTTACGCGGAACGAGCAGCGGTAGGCCACCCCACCGGGGGCCTTGTTGGTATAGACCGCATCCACCTCGGCGTAGGCTTTCTGGAAGTCGTAGGAGCCGGTGCAGATGGAGAACAGCCCTGCCGGGTACTTGCTGGGGTCGGCGGCGGCATCGAAGGCCCCGTGGTCGGCCAGGGTGTAGACCTTCATGGCCGTCACCTTGCCGTCTTTGGTGGCCCCAATCTCGATGTCCATGTGGAAGTCGCGGGCGAAGCCGGTGGTGGTGAGGTTCTCGGTGCGGGTCTCGACCCACTTTACCGGTGCTCCCAGCACGATGCTACCCACGATGGCGCAGACGTAGCCCGGATAAACCGGCACCTTGTTGCCGAACCCCCCCCCGATGTCGGGCGAGATGACCCGGATGTTGTTCTCAGGGATTTTGGTCACCAGCGAGAGCACCGTGCGGATGGCGTGGGGGGCCTGGGTGGTCATGTACACCGTGAGCCGTCCAGTGGCCGGGTTCATATCGCCGATGCAGCCGCAGGGCTCGAGGGGGGCCGGGTGGCTGCGGGGGTAGACCATGTGCTGCTTGATACGCACCTCAGAGGCCGCCAGGGCTTTTTCGGTCTCGTCCTTGGAGCCCACATCCCAGGTCCAGATGTGGTTGTCATGACGGCGGGGGCCATGCGCGCCGGTCATGTTGCCCTTGATATCCTCGCGCAAGACCGGGGCGTCGGGGGCGGTGGCCTTGAAGGGGTCTACCACCACCGGCAAAGGCTCATACTCCACCTGCACGGCGGCGGCCCCATCGACAGCGGCCTGGCGGTTCTCGGCATAAACTGCCGCGACCTCCTGGTACTGGTAGAGCACCTTGCCATCGGCCAGCACCATCTGTTTGTCGCCGGCCAGGGTGGGAATCCAGGAAAGACCGGCGGCTGCAAGGTCTTTTGAGGTGATCACCGCCTTGACCCCGGGGATTTTGAGGGCTTCGGAGGTGTCAATGTTTAGAATTTTGGCGTGGGCGTAGGGGCTATGCACCAGGGCCATGTACAACATGCCGGGCAGGTTGATGTCGTCGAGGTAGTTGCCCTTGCCCACGATAAAGCGCGGGTCTTCCTTGCGCTTGATGGCCTTGCCGAGCCCCTGAATACCCTTGGGCTCGAGGTTTGGAGTTTCCACTGCCATTGGTGCTCCTTTCGAGATGTGCTGAAGGCTAAAAGCCTAAAGCAGAAGGCAAAAGAGTTGTTGATTCCGTGCCTCTGGCTTCCATTACTTAATCGTCTGCGGCGGCGCCGGCGGGTTGCTGCAACATCTGGGCGGCCTGCTGCACTGCCTTGACGATGTTCTGGTAGCCCGTACAACGGCAGAGGTTACCCGAGAGCCCAAAGCGAATCTCCTCTTCCGTGGGGTTGGGGTTGTGCTGCAAAAGCACATGCGCCGCCATAATCATGCCGGGGGTGCAGTAGCCGCACTGCAAGCCGTGTTGATCGTAAAAGGCTTGCTGCAGGGGGTGCAGCTTTCCACCCTGGGCCATGCCTTCGATGGTGGTGATTTCGTGGCCCTCGGCCATCACCGCAAACATGGTGCAGCTCTTGACGGCGGTTTTGCCATCGAGCACCACCGTACACACTCCACACGACGAGCTATCGCAGCCGATGTGGGTGCCGGTGAGCCCTGCATCGCGGATGGCATGGGCCAGAAGGGTGCGGGGTTCTACGTTCAGCTTCTTTTCAGCACCATTGATTTTCAGGGTGATTTCCATGGTTTCTCCCTTGCGTCGTCAGGCCACTACCACATTCAAGCGCCGCAGGGCCTTGATCAGGCTCCGGCCCACCAGTACCCGGGCCATGTCTTTCTTGTACTCCGCAGAGCCCCGTGCATCGGGGTTGGGGTCGGCGATTTTGCGGGCTTCCTCGGCGGCGGCCCGGATCAGCTCGAGCGTGGGCTTCTGACCCCGCAACAGGTTTTCGCCCTCCACCACCCTCAGCGCCATGTGCGCTACCGCCGTGATGCCGATACCGGCCTCTTTGATGGTTCCATCGGGGTTAAGTTCTATTTGCACGGCGGCGGCGGCGGTGGCGTAATCGCCGACCTTGCGTTCAATTTTTTCGTAAGCGCCCGAGGTGAGGGAGTTGGGAGTTGGAAAGCGTGCTTCCACCGCCATTTCCCCTTCGCCAATGGAGGTAGCGAAGCTGTCTACCAAAAATTGGTCAATGGCTTCGACTCGAGGCCCATTTTTGCTCTGGATAACCATCTGGGCCCGTGCTGCAATCGCGGCAGCGGCCCAGTCGCCGGAGGGGTCGTTGTGGCACAGTGAACCCACCACCGTACCCCGGAAGCGCACGATGGGGTCGGCCACCACCATCGAAACGTCGCTAATCAGGTGGTACTTGCTTTGAATGTTTTTATCGAACTCTACATCGGTGTCGCGTACCAGGGCACCAATGCGAAGCATCCCGTTTTCTTCGTGCAGGTATCCCAGGTTGGGGAGTTTGTTGATATCCACCAGCACAGAGGGTTGGGCCAGGCGATAGCGCATGGCCGGGATCAGGCTTTGCCCCCCGGCCAGCACTCTGGCTTCGTAGCCATGTTCAGCCAGGTGGCTGATGGCCTCCTCGAGGGACATCGGGCGTTTGTACTCAAAGGCCGCAGGTATCATGTTGTCCAACCTCCCTTTGGTTTTTGCTTTTGGCAAGCACGGCTAATCTAAAACCTTGTAGCCCGCTTGAGCATGCTGGAGATTACAGTTTGCACCTGACCTCCGGCTTCGACCCAGTAAAGGGTAGTCTTGTGGGAGGGGTCTTGCGGATTCTGAAAGATCAACATCCGCAGGGGGCAGAGTCCTGGCAGTGTTATTTTGGTTTTTGGATCGCCTGAAAGTGCTTCGGAAGGCTTGATTTTTTTAGTCAGACTACGTAACCTACCCCGACCTGCTTTCTCGGCGAATGCCCCGCATATGCCACCGATTGACGCCATCGTGCTCTCTGCCGGTAGGGCCTCGAGGTTTGGGGTTCCCAAGTTTCTGCTGCCCGCAGGGGAGGGCCATATCCTGCTGACTAGAGTCCTGGAGCATGCTGCGCGGGTAGCGGATGGCCGCATTGCGGTGGTGTTGGGGCGTGAGGCCAGGGTGACGCGGTATGCAGTGGAGCGCTGGTTGGATGGGCAGCCGGGCGACTTTAGCTCGAGGGTTTGCACGGTTTTGAACCGGCACTACCGATTCGGCCAGAGCACCTCGCTCAAAGCGGGTACGCGGGCGCTCGCCGAGGTCCAGGGGGTTCTGGTGTTTCTGGCCGACATGCCCGCACTGGCACCGGAAAAACTCGCACAGTTCGGGCAGGCTATCCAGCAGCGTGACCCTCGAGCGCTCGCGGTGGCGGCCAGCGAACAGGGCCAGATACGCCCGCCCGTTTTTTTGTCCAGGCAGCTTTTTCCAGATGTTCTAAAGCTTCAGGGCGATCAAGGCGCCCGGGCGGTCCTGAAGGCCCATCAAGACAGGGTCGAACGGGTTGAATGGGGTGCTGGGCCCTGGTTTTTTGATATTGACGACTGGCAGACCTACCAGCAGTTAGCCCGCACGCTGGGCTGGGCCAACGAATCATTTGAGCCCATCCCACGTGAGGGTGTTTCAGTCTCGGCAATACGAGCACGGGTGGATGCGGCTCTGGCTTCAGAAACAGTGCCCTGGCTCGCGCCTGGGTTGCTGTTGCTGACCTCAAAAAGTGAAGCCCGCTGGCTCGAGCTACCCCGAAGCTACCGGGGTGTGCAGGGGGTTATCGTCGGCCCGGCCCAAACCCCGGCTGCATACCTGGGATTGATCCGCAGAGCCAGCCTGGCAGCTCTGGCAGCCAGTGGTCAGGCCGATTATCCCTGAAAAAGGGCTTGGCTGGAGCATTCGGGCTTATGCGAACCGATTTCATTGCCAAACCCGGTGCACATTAATCACAGCCGGCCCTCGCCTCAGAAGGTAGGCTGTAGTATGGAAAGATACGGTGCATGAGGTGAATCAACACGGCTTGACCTGGATGCTCCAACGCAAGGTTTATTTGAGCCTTGATGGGCTTTGTAAGGCATTAGGATAGAGGCTGTGGTTGTGCAGCGCGATACCGACCCGACTACCGCCGTTTCGATGACTGCGCTGGCAACCATCGAATCTTTGCTTACAGACTCCGAGGCTCACCTGGCCCAGGCACCCCAGGAAGCAGCCCTTCTGGCGCAGGAAGCCAGAACCCTGGCCCACGCTCATCAAGAGCTGCTGCTCGAGGTTCAAGCCTCCTTCACCCTGGCCAAGGCCCATCTTCGGCTGGGGCAACTGGTTGAGGCTGTCCAGATGGCCCAGGCGGGCGTAGAGCTGGCCGCCGCGGTGGATGAACCAACGCTCAGGCTCGAGGGTTTGCGGCTGCTTGCCACCATTTTGCGTGAGCAGGGCGATCTGAACCAGGCCTCGAGCTACCTGGAAGAGGCCACTGTGTTGGCCCAGCAAGCCAATCTACCCACTGCTGAGGCCGACTGCCTCAACCAGCAAGCCGGAATCCACCACTCCAAGGCCGAGTATGCCCAGGCGCTGGACAAGCTCACCCGAGCCCTCACCCTCGTGCGAATCCTGGGCAATCAAGTTGCCGAGGCCAGTTTCCTCAACAACATCGGAATCCTGCGCACCGAACTGGGGCAGTATCCGCAGGCCCTCGAGGCTTTTCTGGAGGCCTATCAACTCTATCGCCACGAAGGGCACAGCCCCCGTAACCGTGCGGGTAACCTGGCTTCCATCGGCAACCTCTACATGGAAATGGGGGATTTCGACCAGGCTGACCGATATTACGAACTGGCTCTGGCCGAGACCCGCCGTATCCAGGAGAGATTTATCGAATTGCAGGTTTTACAGCTGATCGCAGAACTGGCCTTCAAGCGCTCAGATTATACGAAGGCCAGGGATACCCACGGCGAGGTGGTCAAAGCGAGCAGAGAATTGGGGTTGGAGCGGATTTTGCTCACTTCACTGGAAGGGCTGGCCAAGACGCAGATGGCGCTGGGTGAGCCCCAGATTGCCACCCAGACGCTGTTGGAAGTGTTGGAACTGGCCCGTTCTAAAGGCTGGCGTACCACCGTACTGGACGTACTGCTCAGCCTGGGGGAGGCTTCCATCGAACTAAAGGATCTGCGTCAGGCACGGGAGTACGGGTTAGAAGCCCTGGAGCTCTCACGCCTGGCCGAGCGTAAACGCAGTACCTACCTGGCCCACCGTCTGCTGGCCCAGGTGCACCACGCGGGCGGGGAGTATGCCCAGGCCATCGAACACCTGGAGGAGTACCATCGTCTCGAGCGCGAAGTCTTCAATGAGGAAAGCGAACGCCAGCGCCAAACCCTGATGAACCACCTCGAGCTCGAGCGGGTGCGTAACGAGGCTGAAAGCCTGCGACTGAGAACCGAACTCGAGCGCCAGGCCCGCGAAGAGGCCCAGGCCAAGGTCTTCCAGCGCACCCAAGAGCTCGAGTTTGCCCAGCTCGAGATTGTGTCCCGCCTGGCGCTGGCCGCCGAGTTCCGCGACGATGCCACCGGCGAGCATACCTACAGGGTGGGCCGCAACGCCGCCATGATTGCCAAGGAACTTGGCTGGCCTCAGCACGACGTCGATACCCTGCGCCTGGCCGCACGTTTGCACGATGTGGGCAAAATCGGAATTCCGGACGCGATTTTGCTAAAGCGGGATCGCCTGACTGTGGGTGAGTACGAGCTGATGAAAGATCACACCAACATCGGGGCTCGTATCCTGTCGGGGGGACGCTCCAAAATTCTTCGTCTGGCGGAAGAAATTGCCCTGTCGCATCACGAACACTTCGATGGCAGCGGCTATCCCCGGGGGTTGGTGGGGGATAGCATTCCCATTTCCGGGCGTATCGTGGCGGTGGCCGACGTGCTGGATGCCCTGACCCACGAGCGCCCCTATAAGCGGGCCTGGTCGGTGGCCGAAGCGCTGGCTGAGATCAAGCGTCAGAGCGGGCGACAGTTTGATCCGACTGTTGTCGAGGCTTGCCTGGCGGTTTTTGCTGAAGTCACCGCCGATGTGGAAGAGCACATGCAGCGCCTGGACTCCGACCTTTCGCTCTCGGTGCAGCTCGAGAAAGCCCAGCTGGGCTGGGCGGACGAGGAAATCGAGCAACTCAAGCAAAACTTCGAGCAGTTGCTGGCTGAGCGCACCCGCGAACTCGAGCAGGCTCGCCGTGAGGCCCAGGTGCTGGCCCGACGCATGGAGCTGATGGCCCATACCGACGTGCTGACCGGACTGGGCAACCGCCGTGCGTTTGAATCCGACCTCGAGAGTGAGGTCGCCCGCGCCCATCGGGTCGGCTACTCGCTCAGTGTACTGGCCCTCGATGTGGATACCCTCAAACAGCTCAACGACACCGAAGGCCACGAACGCGGAGATGCCCTGCTGCGTACCTTTGCCCAGGCCATGCAGGAGTGCTTTTTCGAGCTGGGTCGGGTGTATCGAATTGGCGGGGACGAATATGCCGCCATTCTGCCCTATGTAGACGCACGCCACCAGGACGAGATTCTGAGCCGCATCCAAACGGCTATTCTGAACACCCAGGGCCAGGGTTTCCCGACGGCCAGTGTCAGCTCCGGGATAGCCTCCATGCCCGATGAGGCTACCTCCGATGGCGACCTGGTGCGTCTTTCTGACCAGCGCATGTACCAGGACAAGCTTATTCGGCGTCGAATGCGCGGTGCTGGGGCTAAGGCCACCGAAGGTTGAACGCTTCAGGGTTGACATAATTCCCCCACCTCTCTACACTCACTGATAACCGCGCCGGGGCGCGGCCACAACCAAAAAAGTTCTTTTATCCAGAGCGGCGGAGGGATTCGGCCCTGCGAAGTCGCAGCAACCCACAAAAAAGCCTTTGCTCATCACCAAAAGCTTTTTTGTACGGTGCTAATTCCGGCTCGACTGCTGAATGTTGTAGGCACACAACGTTCGAAACTTGGCATAGTTTGGCAGTCGGGAAAGATAAGAGAAGGGAATGCACGGATCGTGACCCCCTTCCAGCCATAAAAGAACACCTGGTAGGGGGTTTTGCTTTCAGGCAAAACTCCTACCGAAAGCGCCCCAAATTTTACGCGGTAGGAGAGCAGTATGTCGCAAAAACACCGCTTCGAGACCCTTCAGCTACACGCAGGCTACAGCCCCGACCCCACTACCGGCGCCCGCCAGGTGCCCATCTACGCCACTACCTCGTACCAGTTCAAGGATGCCGACCATGCTGCCCGGCTTTTTGCCCTGCAGGAGTTCGGCAACATCTACACCCGCATCATGAACCCCACCACCGATGTGCTGGAAAAGCGCATTGCCGCCCTGGAGGGGGGCGTGGCCGCCCTGGCTACCAGCTCGGGCCATGCGGCGCAGTTTTTAGCCATCACCAACATTGCCCAGGCTGGCGACAACTTTGTGTCCACCCCCAACCTGTATGGGGGCAGCCTCAACCAGTTCAAGGTCACGCTGCCCCGCCTGGGGATCGAAAGTCGCTTTACCGATAGTGCCGAGAGCGTGGAGGACTTTATCCGTCTTTCGGACGACAGAACCCGCTTCTGGTATCTGGAGTCGCTGGGCAACCCGGCCCTCAACATCCCCGACTTTGAGCTGATTGCCCAGGCTGCTCAGGAGCGGGGTATTGCCCTTTTTGTGGACAACACCTTTGGACACGGGGGTTACCTCTTCCGCCCGATTGAGTGGGGGGCCAACGTGGTGACCCATTCCGGCACCAAGTGGATCGGGGGGCACGGTGCGGCCATTGCGGGCCTGATTGTGGACGGGGGTAACTTCGACTGGGGCAACGGGCGCTACCCGCTGGTCACTGAGCCGCAGCCCGGTTACCACGGCCTCGAGCTGCACAAAGCCTTGGGCAACCTGGCTTTCATCATCAAAGCCCGCGTAGACGGCCTGCGCGACCAGGGGCAGTGCCTGGGGCCTTTTGAGGCCTTTTTGCTGTTGCTGGGCCTCGAGACCCTTTCGCTGCGCTCGGAGCGCCACGTGGAAAACACCCTGGCCCTGGCTCACTGGCTGCGCGAGCAGGACGAGGTCGCCTGGGTCAACTACCCTGGCCTCGACGATCACCCCAGCTATGCCAAAGCCCAGAAGTATTTCAAAGGCAAGCCGGGCTCGGTACTTACCTTTGGGCTCAAGGCAGGTTACGAGGCCGCCAAAAACTTCATCAACCGCCTCGAGCTGGTATCACACCTGGCCAACGTCGGCGATACCCGCACCCTGGCCATCCACCCGGCCTCCACCACGCACTCGCAACTCTCCCCCGAAGAGCAGACCCGCGCAGGCGTGAACCCCGAGCTGGTGCGGCTCAGTGTGGGACTGGAAGCCCTGGACGACCTCAAGGCCGACCTCAAGCAAGCCCTGACCGCCAGGGTGGGTGTTTGAACCGGGGTCAAGCCGCACCGGAGCGATACATGACCGACCTCCTGATACAAGAAGCCTGGGGCGACCACGAGGCCCTGTTGATCAAGCCCCCCAAAAGCCGGGGGCGGGTGCCCCCTCCGGTGCCGGCCCAGGCTATCCTGGAGGGCGGGCTTCGCCTCGAGTACGGGGGTACCCTGCCCGAGCTGCGCCTGCGCTACGAAACCTACGGCCAACTCAACTTCGACCGCAGCAATGCCGTGCTGGTGTTCCACGCCTGGACCGGCTCGGCGCACCTGGCCGGCACCTACACCAAGGAAACCCTGAGCAGCCTGCCAAAGCTCGACCAGGCCTTTGGGCCGGATGGCTGGTGGGACGAGCTGGCGGGGCCGGGCCGGATGCTCGATACCGAGAAGTATTTTGTCATCTGCGCCAACCACATTGGCAGTTGCTACGGCTCTACCGGCCCCCTTTCCCCGAACCCTGAGACCGGGCAGCCCTATGGCCCCGACTTCCCCAAACTGACCGTGCGCGACCTGGCCCGCGCCCAGGCCCGGCTGCTGGATTTTTTGGGCATCGAGAAGGTGACCCTTCTGGGGGGCAGTTTAGGGGGCATGGTGGCCCTCGAGTTTGCCCTGCTCTATCCGCAGCGTGTGCACAAGCTGGTGGTGCTGGCGGCTCCAGCGGTGCACGGCC
>CAZIXH010000312.1:0-3994 GCA_964543055.1 uncultured bacterium | reverse complement strand
TGAAGCCCAGCTCCTCGCTGATTACGGTACCACCGGTGATGGCGGCCAGGTCTTTGAGCATCTCCTTGCGGCGGTCACCGAAGCCCGGAGCCTTGACAGCCGCGATGTTAAGGGTGCCACGCAGGCGGTTGACCACCAGGTTAGCCAGGGCCTCGCCCTCGATGTCTGCGGCTATAAGCAGCATGGGTTTGCCGGTCTGGGCTACCTGCTCGAGCACGGGCAAAAGCTCCCGCACGTTGGTGATCTTCTTCTCGGTGATCAGGATGTAGGGGTCGTCGAGCTGGGCCTCCATGGCGTCGGGGTTGTTGCCGAAGTAGGGCGAGATGTAGCCCTTGTCGAACTGGTACCCCTCCACAAAGTTGAGCTCGGTGTCCAGGCTCTTGGACTCCTCGACGGTAATGACCCCCTCGCGGCCCACCTTCTCCATGGCGTCGGCAATCAGGTTGCCAATCTCGGCGTCGTTGTTGGCCGAGACGCTGGCCACTTCGAAAATGGCCTTGCGATCGTTGACGGGCACGGCCAGTTCCTGGATGTTCTTGATCGCCACATCCACGGCTTTTTCGATGCCGCGCTTGAGGTCGAGGGGGTTGGCCCCGGCGGCCACGTTGCGCAGACCCTCGCGCACGATGGCCTGGCCCAGCACGGTAGCGGTGGTGGTGCCGTCACCGGTGATGTCGTTGGTCTTGGAGGCAATCTCGATCATCAGCTTGGCGCCGATGTTTTCCAGGTGGTCGTCTAGCTCCACTTCCTTGGCGACGCTCACCCCGTCTTTGGTAATGGTGGGGCTACCGAACTTCTTCTCCAGCACCACATTGCGGCCACGGGGGCCCAGGGTTACCTTCACGGCGTTGGCTACCGCGTTCATCCCGCGCTCGAGGCCGCGACGGGAGGCTTCATCAAAAACCAGCATTTTTGCCATGGTTGTACTCCTTTCAGTCGTGCGAAAATTTTAGGAAATTAGTCTTGGAGCTTTTGGGCCTTAGGCTTTCGGCTTTCAGCCTTAGGCTTCTATTTACATCACTGCCAGCAGGTCGCGCTCCGAGAGGATGATGTACTCTTCCCCGTCAATTTCAATCTCGGTACCGCCGTACTTGGCGAAGACCACGGTATCGCCCTGTTTTACTTCCAGGGGCACCTTGGTTCCGTTGTCCAGCACCCGCCCGCTACCCACGGCAATCACCTTGCCCTTCTGGGGTTTTTCCTTGGCAGTATCGGGCAGCACGATGCCACCTTTGGTCTTGGCTTCTTCTTCGATGCGCTTGACCACCACACGGTCACCGAGGGGTCTGAGCATGGTTGCTGTTGCCATAGAGACTTCCTCCTTATTGAGCTGATTGACAGTCGTGGGTTTAGAGTGTCAACCCAGGGTTATATTATTTCGACCTATCCATGAGAATGTCAAGAGGGCTGGGCTACAAGACCCAAAACACTTGAGTCTCCTAATATCAAGTTCAGAACCCGGACTATACTAAAAAAGTGCGTCGGTATGGATTATCTAAGCATCTTACCTGGGGAGCAGGACTGCTGGTCTTGTCCATTTTCCTCCTTATATTCGGAATCAATACCTGGGTAGAGCGCTCGAGCCAACCCCGGCTCTACACAGACCTTAATCAGGTTCCCCACAACCGGGTGGGGCTGGTCTTGGGCACCGGTCCCACCACCGTTCACGGCAAGCCCAACCCCTACTTTGTGGGCCGCATCCAGGCTGCCGCAAGGCTGTACCAGGCCGGAAAGGTTGATTACCTGCTAGTGAGCGGCGATAACAGCAGCCCCTACTACGACGAACCCTCGGCCATGCGCGAGGCCCTTATGGCCCTGGGGGTTCCCAAAGAGCGCATCTACCGCGACTATGCCGGTTTCCGCACCCTGGACTCGGTGGTACGGGCCAGGGAGGTTTTTGGGGAGCAGCGCTTCACCATCATCTCGCAAGCGTTCCACAACCAGCGGGCGGTGTTTATTGCGCGGCATCGTGGCCTCGAGGCCATTGGCTATAATGCCCCGGACCCGCCCGAGGGGTTCAACTCCAACACCCGCTTCCGCGAACCCCTGGCCCGGGTGCAGATGGTGCTGGACCTGCTCTTGAACAGACAGCCCCGGTATCTGGGGGCACCGATTCGGATTGGGGTAGACCCTATTCAGTGAGGGTTAGGGGCGCTCGATCTCACCTATCCATACAGATGCAGATCGTCCCGGCAAATCGCCAGAGGGTTCTGGTGAAATCTCCTTCGCGCTGTAAGCCAGTTGATAGAACCCTTTGCCTCTTTGGCCATAGCCCACTAGGTAGCGCTTATTGCCCTGATCATCTTGCATGGACATAGAAAATTTCGTTTGGGGAGGGGGCAATGCCTGTGTGAGCTTGCCGTAAATCACCGAGGCCTGTCCGGTCAAGGTATAGTTTTGACCTGCAATAGCAGCGGTTCCGGAGAGGGAATACTCACGTTCGTTCTGCAAGATTGCATTCAAGTTCAGTTGAAGTGGGATTTTCTCGGGTGCCTTTCGCCATATCGCCCCTTCAGCACCGTAGTGAGCAAACAGACCCGACCAGCTCGAAAGCCAAATCGTCTCAACGTTGGAAGTTATGCTAACCTCAGCTCCGCGCCAGACATCTTGAACGATCTGTTTTGAGTAGAATCCGCGTCCCGCTTCCCACCAGTGAAAGGTGTAGCTTCTGTATTTGTTGCCATTACTGACCTCGAGGTAAACCCTGCGACGCGCATCGGGACTCATTGCCACTAAGCTGCCTGGGACGCGTTCGATGAATTCCTCCGACATTTCTACACCATCACTCGCTCGCCAGGTATAAACCCGCTGGTCAGGCATCAATCCAATCAAGCGGGAACCATCCGGGCTAAAAAACAGCCCAGGTATGCCAAATTGCCCACTTCCAAAAGGGCCAATCCGGTCGCATACCAGGGTGTACTTTTGGTTCAAATCTAAATCGTAAAGATACACCTCAATCTGCATCCCAAGACCATATCGAACCACCTTGCTCGATACCATGCTCTGCAAATCCGGGCTTATCGCATCAAGGCGCGGCGGATGGTTGCCAAAAATGTCGTAGGAAAAATTCTCGGGTATCACAAGGTCACGTACTTTTTGCCTTGTGTCAACCTCATAGATGGCATATCGGGTGGGCGTCTCGCGAGCCATCAAGTGAGTTCCATCCCCGCTAAGCTGAACCGGATCTACGCCCCACACAGGTTTTTGTGTGCCATCGGGAGCATAGATGTACAGCGCAGGAGGTTGGTCGAAGGCACGAGAAGTTGCATACCACAAGCTTCCATCTGGGCGAACCGCAAAGATCCGTCCATAGCGATCTGGTAGCTGTATTGAGTTCTCTCGAATAAGCTCCCCATCTGATGCGCGCAGCCACAGCATCCGGTTGTCGCTCCTGGACTGGTTGTCCTGAAGAGCAAAGAGCGTTGTTCCTGAAGCATCCATTCCTAAAAGTTCATGGAACCTTACAGTCGGCAAAATCTCTCCGATCCACTGGCCCCGCAAAATACTAGGGTCTTGGTTGAAGTTTATCGTCCTGTTCGTATCACAGGCAGCTAAGAAGAGTGCAAGAATAAATATTGACTGGACAATTTTCCTCATTCTTTTATTTTAGAACACAGTCGTATAGATGCCTGTAAATTTTTCACTGGAATGCGGAAAGTCATTGCGAGCATCCGCCGGAAGCGAAGCAATCCGGGTCGCCCTACCCAGCCGATGAGTTGGCCTGCCTCCACTGGATTGCTTCGTCCGCTTTCGGCCTCCTCGTAAAGACGTCGGTTCGCTTTTGAGACCGGAGGGCGCCCCTTCTCGCCGACTTTCCCTCTAAGCTGTATGGCTGTCTCTACGACGCTCTACTCAGTCAACTTTCCAGTTTTGCCGCTGACGAACAGCCTCGAACAACACCAAAGCCGCCGTGACCGAAACGTTCAGGCTATCGGCCTGGCCTCGCATGGGAATCCTGACCTTCAGCCTGGCCCGCTTCAGCCACCCCTCCCCC
>CAZIXH010000311.1:0-3066 GCA_964543055.1 uncultured bacterium | reverse complement strand
CACCCCCTGGGTGGCGGTACCCCGCTGAAAGGGCTGCATGAGGCGCTCGAGCTGCTCTGGTGGGATGCGGGGCCCCTCATCGGCCACCTCCACCACAGCCAGAGGGCCCTCCTGGCGGGTACGCAGCCAGACCCGCCCACCCACGGGGCCATACTTGAGGGCGTTGGAGAGCAGGTTGGCAATGGCGGTGCGCAGGGTCAGGGGCTGGCCCTGGTAGGGGGTGGGCTCGAGCTCCATCAGCACCCGGGCCTGCTTTTCTTTGGCCAGTGGCTCCAGTGACTCCTGAGCTTCCAGGGCCAGCAAGTCGAGATCCACTGGCTGCCGCTCTGCAGGCTGGTGGGTACGGGCCAGGAGCAGCAGGGCCTCTATCACCTGGGCCAGGTCTTCGGCGGTGCGCCCAATCTGGGCCAGGGCCTCGCGGTACTGTTCGGGGGTGCGGGGCTTCTCCAGGCTCAGGCTGGCCCGGCCCTGTAGCAGGCTAAGCGGTGTGCGGAGCTCGTGGGCTGCGGCCAGGGCAAAAGCCTTCTCGCGCTCGATGGAGCGCTCGAGGCGCGAGAGCATCGCATTGAAGGTCTGGGTCAGGCGGGCCATCTCATCCGTGCCGGGGCTCTCGGGAACCCGCCTTCCATACCGCCCGGAGGCCGCAATCTGCGCGGCCAGCCGGGTGACCTGGTCCACCGGGCGCAGCGAGCGGTCCGCCAGCACATACCCCACTCCCAGCGCCACCACCAGCAGCACGGGCAAACCCCAGAGCAGCGTCTGATGGGCGCGATCCAGGGTTTGCAGGGCCTCTTCCTGGGATCGCATCACCTGCACAATGCCGCCATTGGAAAGCGGGTGGTTGTAAATCCGGGTCTGCTGGACGGTCATGAAGCCGCTTTTGAGTTCGACCTGTACCCAGGGCCGCCCCAGACGAAAGAGTGGGTTCCCCTCGGCGTCATACACGGTGAGTACGGTAGCTCTGGGAAAACGGCTCTGAAGTGCGCTGGAGTCTCCCAGAGGGGTAGATTGAATCTGAAGCTCCGCCGCCGTGATGGTAGCGGTCTCCTGTAGCGACTGATCCAGGGTCTGGTGCAGCGCCGTATGAAAGACCCCATAAAGGAGCAGCCCACTCAGGAGCAGAAACACTACCAGCAGCAGGCCGTAGTAGAGGGTCAGGCGCAGGCGCAGGCTCAAGGCACCCCCTCCATACGGCCCAGGCGGTAGCCAAGGCCCCGCACCGTTTCCACGAACTCCTCGCCCAGCTTGCGCCGCAGGCTGGAAACGTACACATCCACCACCTTGGTATCCACCTCGCTCTCCCCCGGCCAGACCCGCTCAATCAGGCTGTTGCGGGAGTAGGCGCGGCCTGGGTTCAGCCCCAGGCACTCCACCAGGGCATACTCGCGGGGGGTGAGGGGAACGGGCTGGTTATCTTTGAGCACCTGGTGGGCCGCCAGGTCGAGGGTGTAGCCCCCCGGCAGGGGAATCAGGTTGGCGGCCTCACCCCGGGCCCGCCGCACCAGGGCACGGATGCGGGCCCGGAGCTCGCGAAAGTCGAAGGGCTTGGTCAGGTAGTCGTCCCCCCCGGTCTCGAGGCCCACCAATTTGGAGTCCATATCCCCCCGAGCAGTCAGGAAGAGGATGGGGGTCTTGTCGCGCTGGCTCCGCAACACCCGGGCCAGCTCGAAGCCCGCCTGCGGCCCCTCGGGAAGCATGACGTCCAGAATCAGCAGGTCGTAGAGCTCGAGCTCGGCCATGCCCCGCCCGATGGCCGCATTGGGCGCATGATCCACCATCAGGCCATCGTCGCTCAGGCCCTCCACAATCAGCGCGGCCAGGCGCGGGTCGTCTTCTACCAACAAGACGCGCATAGATACCTCATAGCATGGTAGTGTATGTGCCCAGGGTAAAGGTTGGGTAAAGGTCAGGGTATGGTGCTGGCCTGGATGGGTAGCCACAGGCGAAACCGTGCCCCCCTGGGCCCATTGGCCGCCTCGACCCGTCCCCCGTGCCAGCGAGCAATGGCCGCCACCAGGGCCAGCCCCAGGCCGCTCCCGCTGCGACGGTGTTCTACCTGGGCCTGGTAGAAGCGCTCAAACAGGTGCGGGAGTGCGGCCTCGGGAATGCCGCCTCCGGTGTCCTCCACCTCCACCAACACCTCGGCCCCTATCTGGCGCAGGGTTAGCCATACCTCGCCTGCCGGGGTGAACTTGAGGGCATTTTCCAGCAGGTTGCGCAGGGCCAGCCCCAAGGCCAGCCGATCCCCGGTGGCCAGGAGCGGCCTTTCAGGCAGACTGACCCGGAGTACCAGCCCCTTGGCCTCGAACAGGGGGAGGAGGTCTTCGGCCACTTCGGCAGCCAGCTCGTTCAGGGCCACGCTTTCCCGCGCCAGCCCCTGCCCGGCCTCGGCCCGAACCAGTTGCAGCAGCTTTTCCACCAGGGCCAGGAGGCGCTGGGTGGAGCGGTAGGCCGAGTCCAGGGCCTGGGCCACCTGGGGGTCACGGTTTTTCTCCTGGGCCTGCTCGAGCCTTCCCAGGAGCACCGTCAGGGGGGTACGCAGCTCGTGGGCGGCGTCCTGGGTGAAGCGGCGCTCGTTTTCGATGAGCTGACCCAGGCTCGCCAGCAGGGCGTTAAAGGCCTGGCTCAGGGTGAAGAGCTCGTCGCGGGCCACGGGCAGCGGCAGGGGGCGGTTCCAGCTCTGGCTCTGGGCCCGCTCCCGCGCCGCCAGGGTCAGGGTACGCACCGGACGGAGGGCCCGCCCCACCAGGAAATAACCCAGCACCAGGGCAAGTCCCAAGGCCGCGGGAAACACCCAGAACAGCACGCGCTCGAGCGCCCGCAGGCTGGCCTCGAGGCCCGCCAGGGGCCGCCCGGCCAGCAACAGCCCCCCATCTACGCGGGTTCCGCAGAAACGAAACCCGGCTGCCACGAAGCACCCCACCCGTGGGGCGGGTGGGGGGTGGGGGGTGCGCCCCAGACCCTCGGCCAGGCCTTGCGCCCCATAGAGCAGCAAGGCCAGATCAGGCGGGAGCTTCGGCAGGAGTTCGCCTTCCTGGCGGAACCCGAGCCGCCCGTTGTCGCGGT
>CAZIXH010000310.1:0-7768 GCA_964543055.1 uncultured bacterium | reverse complement strand
TGGGTATAAGCGCCAGGGCCATTTCTTCGGGGGTTGGGGGTAGATTGACTTCACCCGCCATAACCCTTGCCAAAAAGGCCAGAATATCCCGTTCGACCACCGTACCATCGGGGCCGGTGCCCTGAATTTGACGCCAATCTATGCCGTTTTCTTCCGCCAGACGACGGGCCAGCGGGGTGATTTTGACTTCGCTCATGCTTTCTACATCATAGCGCAGAAGTGGCGAGTTTCACGTGCATGTGCGTAAAGAAGCAATACTATAGGCCAAATTGCATGATTTTATCGTTCAAATTAGGCGTTACGGATTCTCCAGGGGGGTCTGGTTTTTCGGGCTGGCAGGTATAACTGAAGGGTATGGAAACCCGTTTTGCAGCCCTGTTGACCGAGTACTGCCTGGACTTACAGCCCGGCCAAACGCTTCTGATTGAAGCCGAACCCGCTGCGTTGCCTCTGCTCGAGGCCCTGCAGGAGGCCGTCTTGCAGCGCGGTGCTTACCCCATTGTGCAGCTCTTTCCGGCGGCCACCTCGAGGCCCTTTTTCCTGCATGGAGGCGAGTGGTTGAACCAGCCCCCGCTCCCGCAGATGCGCCTCATGGAACACGTAGATGCCAACCTGCGTATCGAGAGTGCCCAGAACCCCCTCGAGCTTGCCGAGGTGCCCCCGGCGCGGCTGGCCCAGTTTCGGGCAGGCTGGCGGCCCTACCAGCAAATGCGGGCCCGCAAGCGCTGGTGCCTGACCCTCTATCCCACCGCCGGTTATGCCCAGCAGGCGGGTATGTCCACGGCGGGCTTTCGGGCCTTTGTGGAGCGGGCCATGTACCTTGACCGCCCCGACCCGGTCGCGGCCTGGCGCGAGCTGTCGGTCTTCCAGGCAGCCCTTATCGAGCGCTTACAAAAGGTCAAGGAAATCCGCATCCAGGCCGAGGGAACCGACCTGCGGCTATCGGTAGAAGGGCGCACCTGGATCAACTCCGATGGCAAACGCAACATGCCCAGCGGAGAGGTTTTTACCGGCCCCCTCGAGACCTCCGCCGAAGGCGAGGTGAGCTTCAACCTGCCGGTAGTGGTCTCGGGGCAACGGGTGGAGGGGGTGCGCCTGCGCTTTCGGGAAGGGAAGGTAGTCGAGGCCAGCGCTCGAGCAGGGGAGGCGTATTTGCATAAGATGCTCGAGGCCGACCCTGGGGCCCGCTACCTGGGCGAGCTGGGCATCGGCACCAACTTTGGCATCAACCGCCCTACCGGCCTGATCCTCTACGACGAAAAAATCGGCGGCACGGTGCATCTGGCCCTGGGGCAAAGCTACCCCGAGACCGGCGGCACCAACACCTCCTCGATCCACTGGGACTTGATTCTGGATTTACGCCAGGGGGGTCGGATACTGGCCGATGGCGAGGTGCTGCAAGAAAAGGGGCAGTTTGTGGGTTTGTGAGGGTTGCGGTTCAATCGGCCCATTTGGGCTGTGTTCCTCCCGGAAGCTGCCGAAATACCGAATCTGCTCAGAAGTGACCCAAAAGCGATATACAAGTCCCTCGGACGCGCCCCCTGGCGCGGCAAGTGAGGGGCGCGTTTAGCGCCGCTCACGCGCAGAGTTGGTAAAAGACCAAAAAAAGCCGCCCGAGAACGGGCGGCTTTTGGTGTGAGGCTCGAGTTCAGGCTTTTTCTTTGTCTTTGTCCTTGTCTTCTTCCAGGCTGAGCTGGCTCAGCAGGTCGCCGAACACGTCGCCGAGCTTGACATTGGTGTTGGAGGCCGCAACCACGTTGGGGTCGTAGTTGGTGTAGGCGGCTGCGCCAGCGGAACCTCCGTAGTCGAAATCGCGCTCGCGGCCACGCCCTTCGCGTGGGCCGCCCTTGCCCTTGGGACGCTTGGGACGCTCGCCGCCCTTGCCTTCACGGCGGCCCTTGCGGCCTTCGCCCTCCTCGTCGCCGAGGATGCTAACCGCCTGGGGGGGTGGGGTCAGGAGGCGCTTGCGCGAGAGGCTGATGCGCTGCTCCACGGGGTCAATCTGAAGGATGGCGGCCTCGACTTCGTCGCCCTTCTTGAACAGTTCGGAGGGTTTCTCGACGCGTTCGTAGGCCAGCTCGGAGACGTGAATGAGCCCTTCGATGCCCGGCTCGATCTCCACAAACACCCCAAAGTCGGTCAGGCCCGTGACCTTGCCCTTGACCGGGGTACCGGGCGGGAAGCGGTCGGGCAGGCTCTTCCAGGGGTCGGGCTGGGTTTGCTTCAGGCCCAGCGAGAGGCGGCGCTCGGCGGGGTCAATGCGCAGCACCTGGGCTTCGACCTCCTGGCCTTCCTTCAAGATTTCGCTGGGGTGCTTGGGGCGCTTGGTCCAGGACAGCTCGGAGATGTGGATGAGGCCCTCGAGGCCCGGCTCTACCTCCACAAAGGCCCCGAACTGGGTCAGACCCACCACCTTGCCGGTTAGCTTGGAGCCAATGGGGTAGCGCTCCGAAACGGTCAGCCAGGGGTCTTCGGTGAGGGCCTTCATGGAGAGGTTAACCCGCTCGCGCTCGGTGTCCACCGAGAGCACCTTGGCCTTCACGGTCTGGCCTTTGTGCACCACGTCCTTGGGGTGGTTGAAACGGCCCCAGGTAATCTCGCTGCGGTGTACCAGGCCATCCACGCCACCCAGGGCCACAAACACGCCAAACTCGGTGACTTCGACTACCTGGCCCTCCACAATGTCGCCTTCTTTCAAACTGGAAAGTATCTGCTGACGAGCGGTTTTTTGCTCGGTTTCCAGCACGGTACGGCGCGACAGGATGACCCGGCCCTTCTTGCGATTGAGTTCGATGATTTTGACCAGGAAGCTCTGACCAACATACTCGTCGAGCTCCGGGGTGCGCTTGAGGTCTACCTGGCTGGCAGGCAGGAAGGCACGAATTCCTTCAACCGTAGCGACCAGACCCCCCTTGACCTTTTCTTTCACCTCTACCATCACCGGCTCGCCCTGGTCGAACAGGGCTTGCACCTTGACCCAGCTCTGGTCGGCCTCGGCCCGCTTCTTGGAAAGCACCACCTGGCCGTTCTCGAGGTCGGCCCGCACCACATAGGCGGTTACGCTGTCGCCAGGCTTGAGCAGGTTCTTTAACTCTTCCTCGGAGAGCGGCTCCTCGGTGAGCTGGTTAAAGGGGATGATGGCTTCGGTGCGCGCGCCAATGTCCACCATTACACCGTCATTGGTGATGAGCACCACCGTACCGGTGATGACCTGACCGCGCTGCACGGTCTTCTCGAGGCGAGCCTCTGCGTCTTGCAGGGCTTGCTCCATGCTAAAAACTTGGGGCTCTTTTCCAGTTTCCACTGGAGTCTGGGTAGCTTGGTCTTCCATTCGCCTGTTTCCTCTCTGCCTTTACCTTCTGTCGCGCCAAAATTTCCACCCAGATTGCTCTGGGTTTGGTTTGGAGATGGTCTGCGCGACGGGTTGCCTCCCCTGGGGTCTTAAACCCTGAGTTGAGACATACCTGTTAGTTATAGCACAGGTTTCTGGGTTTGTCCAACACAGTCTAACCCAATTGAACGCGTACAGATACTCAGTCCAGGGCGCAGTTTCTCATACTTCATTCGGCTGACAAAAGTCAGAGGTCGAAAGTCTGTTGAGGGCACGTCATGGGCCAGGGCGTTGTTTGCTGACCAGCCATGAACCGTGGGCTTTATTTGAGCTTTCAGCCTTCGGCGTTGGGCCATCCGCATCTGCGCTAGAGCTTGTGTGCTTCGGATGCGTGCCCCTCCACCCAGTGCGACCCATCGGGCAGGAACTCCTTCTTCCACACCGGCAAAATTTGCTTGACCCGCTCAATGGCGTAGCGGCAAGCCTCGAAGGCTTCGGGGCGGTGCGGGGCCGAGACCACAATCAGAATGGAGCCTTCGGCGGGCAACACCCGGCCCAAACGGTGCCACAAGGCCACCCGGCCCAGCACCCAGCGTTCGCGCATCTCGGCGATAATTTGCTGCATGACCTTCTCGGCCATGCCCGGATAGGCCTCGTATTCCAGATGGGTTACGGCAAGGCCTTTGTTGGGGCTGCGGGTGGTGCCCAGAAAACTGACCACGGCCCCATAGGGGTCATCCGAAGCCCAGTCCACCCAGGGTTGTACAGCCAGCACTTCGTGGGTCAGGCCAAAGCTGTCGTTGCCCTGCACGCTGCCTGCCGGAAGAGAAGCCGAGGAACCGCCCGATACGGGCGGCAAAAAGGCCAGCTCATCCCCTTCCTGGAGGGGGTCGCCGGGCTGGGCCAGCCGTTCGTTGATGGCCGCCAGCCCCCCCGAGAGTTGCAGGGGGTACTGCTGCTCCAGCAGGGCTTTGGCATCGGCCACCGTTGAACCGGCAGGGAGGTCGAGCTCGAGCCGGGCCTGTCCGGCCTGCTCACGGAAAAGGGCAAATAGCAACACCCGAACACGCATAGTTTTGATTGTCCAGGCTCTGGCCCCTGGTGTCTAGTCCAAAACTCGAATCGCTGACGCGGCTCACTTCCCCATGTAGGCCTGGCTCATGGTGAAAGCTACCGAAAGCGCCTTCTCGTAGCGCATGCGTACCGGGCCGAGCAGGGAGAGTTCGCCCACCTGATCGTTGACCCGGATCCCGGCCTGTACCAGCGAGAGCCCTTCGTTCTCGCCGACCCGCACGTTCACACCCCCTGGGGGGGTGAGGGTGGAGTCGCTGGGGGTCTCAAAAACCGCTATGGCCTGGCGTAAAAACAAGGGGTTCTGAGCCTCCGGCTCGCTCAGCAACAACCCCATTCCTTCGCGGTATTCCTCCTGGCTGCCCTGTGCAAACGCTCTGCGAATGGATTCGTACAGCTCCATCATGGCAGGTGTGCTGGCCATTACAGGCTGGGTTGCCCTGAACAGGCGCTGTTCTGCTTCACTCAGTTGAGCCTCGGTAGGGGTGAAAGAGAGTTCCAGACGGGCTTCGCGCACCCGCCCACCCTCCAGAACCGCTACCGCCAGTACCTTGCCCGGTGTCAGGTTGGAAAGGTGCACCTGCCACAGTTTGGGTGCACGCTGGGGTCTGAGTCGGAGCAGCGCCGGGTAGCCCGAGAGCCTGGAAGCCACCTGCACGAGCAAGGCTTCACGCCTCGAGCCCGCGTCTTCCAGTACCTGGGCCAGCTTGTCCAGCGTGGCCTGGGGTAGGGGGTTGGGCGGCAGCTTGGACAGGGCGTAGTGCTGGAACCCGGTTCGCGTGGGGATACGGCCTGCCGAGGTATGGGGTTTGCCGATCAGCCCTTGTTGCTCCAGTTCAATCAGCTCGTACCGGATGGTAGCGGGCGACAATGACAGCTGCTCCGCCAGCACGCTCGAGGGTACTGGGGTCTGGGTCTGGATATAGCTATCCACCAGTAGATGCAGAATGCGTCGTTGCCGCTCGGTCATGTTCAGCTTTCAGTTTAGAACCAAACCGGTTGTCTGTGGTATGGCGGGTTGCATTGTGGGGCGCTTCGCAATGCCTCGCCATCCCTGCTGTGCGAATCCGTAACGAAGGTCTAAAACATACCAACTGCCTAATGTTCGGCCAGAACCTAATCGATTTGTACTGCGTTGAAGCAGTACAAAATGCAAAAATCCCCCAAATTTTCGACATATTTTTCTATGTGTTTGGGACAAATGTTATCAAATTTATGTACACTTGTCGTCAAAACGATTGACAATATGCAAAACCTTGAGTAGTCTCATGCCCAGGAGGTGAAAGGTTGATGAAAAACCTTCGACTACCGATATTCCTTGGGGCCATGCTGATGGGCCTGGCTCTGGCAGAAGACCCCGAGTTCAGCGCAGCCGACACCGCTTGGATGCTGGTGGCCACGGGACTGGTGCTGCTGATGACCCCGGCCCTGGCCTTCTTCTACGGGGGGCTGGTGCGCTCCAAAAACGCCCTCAACACCATGATGATGAGCTTCTCGGCGCTGGGCTTTGTGGCGGTGGCCTGGGCCTTGCTGGGCTACTCCCTGGCGCTCTCGGGCGACGGCAACTTTATCGGCGACCTGCGCTACATGTTCCTCAACAACGTGGGTATGGAGAACAAGGGGGCCATTGCGTCCATCACCATTCCCCACATGCTCTGGATGATCTTCCAGGGCACCTTCGCCATCATTACCGCTGCGCTGGTCTCGGGCGCGGTGGTGGAGCGGATGCGCTTCCCGGCCTTTTTGCTCTTCATCACGCTCTGGAGCCTCTTTGTCTATGCGCCCCTGGCCAAGTGGGTCTGGGGGGGCGGTTTCCTGGCCGACCTGGGGGCCTGGGACTTTGCCGGCGGCACGGTGGTACACATCAACTCCGGCATTGCCGCGGTGGTAGCGGCCCTGGTGCTGGGGGCCCGTAAGGATTTTGGGCGGCAGGCCATCCTGCCCCACAACGTGCCTTTTGTCCTGCTGGGGGCCGCTCTGCTGTGGTTTGGCTGGTTTGGCTTTAACGCCGGTAGCGCCTGGGCGGCCAGCGCAACCGCAGGGCTGGCCCTAACCAACACCATCCTGGCTCCGGCGGCCACCATCGTGGTCTGGTCGCTGATTGACCTGACGCGGACGGGCCGGGTAACCGCAGTGGGGCTGGCCACGGCTATTGTGGTGGGTCTGGTGGTGATTACCCCAGCCGCCGCATTTGTCTCGCCCTTCTTTGCCCTGGTGATGGGCGCAATCGGCGCCTTCCCGAGCTATTACGTGCTGCTGTGGCGGGCCAGGAGTGGCATGGACGACTCGCTCGATGTGTTTGCTGCGCACGGGGTGGGCGGCATTACGGGCGCCATCCTGACCGGGGTGTTCGCTCAGAAGTCGGTTAACGGCCTGTTCGACGGACTCATAGCGGGCAACCCGGCCCAGGTGCTGATTCAAGCCTTTGCGGTGCTGATTGCGGTGGTCTATAGCGGTGCCATCACCTTCGTGCTGCTGAAGCTGGTGGGGGCCATCACCCCGCTCAAAGCATCGGTCAAGGATGAAGGGGTGGGTATGGACATCACCCAGCACGGCGAAGAAGCCTACACCAGTGGCGAGGGTGCCATCCTGGTTAAGAGCGAAGCCCCCATGCCGGTGGCCAGACCCAAGCCTGTAGGTGGCACCGATTAAGGAGAACTGCGATGAAAATGATTGTGGCCATCGTTCGGACTGAGAAGCTCAACGATGTGTTGGAGGCTCTTTTCAAGGCCGAGGTGCGGGGCCTTTCGATCAGCCGGGTACAGGGCCACGGCGGCGAAACCGAGCGGGTCGAGACCTACCGGGGCACCACCGTTAAGATGGAGCTCTCGGAAAAGGTGCGCCTGGAAATCGGCGTCTCCGACCACTTTGTCGAGCCCACTGTGCGGGCCATTTTGGCGGGTGCGCGCACCGGCGAGGTGGGGGACGGCAAAATTTTTGTGCTGCCGGTGGAGAAGGTCTACCGTATTCGCACCGGCGAGGAAGATACCGCAGCCGTCACCCCGGTTTCCTAGACCAAGCGCGTTTTGGCGCTTCTGGCCAGGTGGAGATTATCCACCTGGTTATTTTCGGCTTGATACCATCTTGCCCGAAAGCTTTGCAAAGCATTGGAATGTTGAAGCAGGGAATAGGGGTTAGGGGGTAGGTGACAGGTAATAAAAACCCACTCCCTTTCCTCTACCACCCACTCCCACCTTGTTCGCTAAAAGTTGGCATACGGCTAAATGCATTGTCGTGCAGATACCCGTACAAATGTGTCCATTGTGGTTGAGTTGCACCGCTATGCCACGGCCCATGCTGTGTTCTCTGGCAGAAGCCGAAGCAAACGCCTTTTCGTTCCTCCCCTACGGCGTAGGGGAGGTCAGG
>CAZIXH010000309.1:0-5895 GCA_964543055.1 uncultured bacterium | reverse complement strand
CTTGTCGGCGGTATTTTTCCTGGCGGTGATGCTATTTATCCTGGCCATGGCCTTTGGCCCCAACCCCCAGGACCTGCAAAAAGCAGCGCCGGGGGTGCTGTGGGGGGCGCTGGCCTTTGCGGGCAGTTTGCTGGCCGGGCGGGCTTTCGGCCTCGAGGTCGCGGATGGCACCCTCGACGACCTGCTCCTCACCCCCGGTAGCCGGGAGGGGATCTACTTCGGCACACTTCTGTTCCAGTTTTCCTTGCTGGTTCTGGTGGGGCTGGCCCTGCTGGTGCTTACGGCAGGGCTTTTTTACCTGCCCCTGCAAAACCTGGGCTGGTTCATCCTGGTATTGCTTCTGGGTTCTTTGGGTTATGCGGCCATCTCCACCTTTTACGCGGGCATGCTGGCCCGTCTGCGGGGGCGGGAGGTGCTTTTGCCCCTGTTGCTCTTTCCACTGGTGATTCCTGTGGTGCTGGCAGCCGTTCGCTTCACCCAGGGCCTTGCCGAGGGCATTCCGGTGGGAGAGCTTGCAGATTGGCTTCGGTTGCTTTTGGTTTTCGACATTATTTATGTGACGGTCTGTGCGATGGTCTTTCCGTACATGCTGGAAGGCTAGCAAGCACATCCCGAATCGGTGCGTTTGTTGGGCTATCTAACGGCTTTGGTTTCCACCCTACAGAGCTGTGCTCAGGTAGCATGGTACCGATGTGCCTGTCTCCAAACTGTCTTGGAAGTATTATTTTGGTGTGTTAGTCGCACCCAAAACACTAAACAGCTTGAACGAAGTTCTTTACTGGGTAATCGAAAATCATGATGAGCTGGCAGAGATTTCGGGAAAAATGAGCGACCTGCTCAGGTCAATAGTTGCGGAGGGAGGGTCTATTTACAAAGCGGTTCGAAGAGTAGGCCAATCTCTGTTATTGTTCAGCCCCTCGGGCAGGCGATTGTTAGGAAACCTTGAAGATCTGAGAGTATCCGCTAACGCGACTGAGGCTATATCAATGGTCGCTATGGGATTTTCGGGAATTTCGCCGAGCTTGCTTGGAGCTCAATTTTTGTTGCTGTCACAGCGTCTAAACGCAATCCAAAGAGAGTTAAAGAAAATCCAAATTAAGATTGATAACCTACAGGAGTCAAAGTTGAAGGCAGCCCTGGACTATCTAAAACAAGCCGAGGCGGCCACAGGATCACGGCGTGTTGAGTACTACTGGGAAGCGATACGTAGAGCGAGAGATGTGGGACACTTTTTTAGCGCCCTGGCGTTAGATGCTACTGTGCACGAACAAAACCCCGTGTTGCTGCAATTCTATGCTCGTAAATATTTCCTGGCATTGATTGTGGAAATTGCGGGTCTCGTTAACAACAACGAGCTGCCTGACGCACAGATGAGAATAAGTTCAGAGGAAAGTACCCTCAAGCACATAGCACGTTTGATTTACGAGCATACATTGAGGGGTCGCTTGGATGAATATTTAGCACCTGAGCTAGCAACCTCGGCCCCGCTGACATTACTCGAGGAGATTTATAATCAAGCCTCACTACTAGACTGTTTAGAAGATGGCCCTAACTTTGACATAAGGCTGTTCATCGACCGGCATCGCAACGAGGTTTTCAACGGCAACCCTATAGTTAGACTCACACCTGATTACATTAAATTTAAGCGCTCCGCAAAAGATTATCTTTCCATCGCCCAAACCACATTTGAGGAGATCAATCGCATTCTCTCATGGCGCGACACTGCAACAAAATGCATTGATAACGAGATAAACGCAATAGAGCTTCGGGAAAGAGTTGAAAATGAAAAGCGAAAGTTCGCTGAGTCCTCTTCTAGTTTTATGATTTACGGATTTTAGATCCAGTACAATCCGCAGTCCAAAATTCTCTTGAGCTGAAACATAGCTCCTTGAGGCTGATCCGAGAAGTAATAAGTGTTATGGCATAAAGTAATGTTCCAAATTATGGGCTGCCATTTTGCTTGTCGAGGCACGAAGCTATCTGGCTGGGAGCGTCAATCATTCGAAAAGTTGGTATGGATGTAATCTGAGATACCACGCATAACCCTGCATGGGTAAAAATGAAATGTGAATAAGGGGGAACTTGAATGCAACTTGCAAGCTCCAATCAAACCAGCCGCCTGGATGGCCTGACCCTGGGCATTCTGGGTTTGGGCGTGGTGGGCGCAGCGGTGGGGTTTTTCTTGGCCATGACCGCGCCGCCCGACCAGAGTCAGGGTTTTGTGGCCCGGATCTTTCATCTGCATGTGCCGATGGCCTGGATGGCCTATCTGGCCAGCTTCGCGGCGCTGGGTTACTCGGTAGCCTACCTGGTTCGGCGCAAATCCCACCACGACCGGGTCGCTGCAGCCACTGTAGAAGTGGGGCTCATCTTCATGGCCCTGGCCCTGCTGACCGGGATGCTCTGGGCACGCCCCACCTGGGGGGTCTACTGGGACTGGGAGCCCCGCCTGACCACCACCGCCATTCTGTTTGCCATCTACGTGGGGTATGTGGTGGTGCGGGGGGCTATTGAGGACCCCGAACTGCGGGCCAAAGCCGCCGCAGGAGTGGCTATTCTGGGCTCTATCAATGTGCCCATCAGCTACATGTCGGTCAAGTGGTGGCGTAGCCTGCACCAGACCCAGTCCATTGACCTTACCACCGGAAAAATCAATGTGGATGCGGCCATCCTGATTCCCATGCTGGTGAACCTGGCCGCCTTCACGCTGCTCTTTATCGGACTGGTTCGGCTGCGCAGCCTGATTGCGGCCCGCGAGGCGGCCAAAGAAGAGGTATAGGATGCCCGATAACCCCTTGTGGAACCCCACCAACCCCTTTGTGGTCTGGACTTTTGTGGCCGTGTACGCATCGGTGTTTGGCTATCTGGGCTATCTCATCTGGCGTTACCAGCGGAACAAATAAGGTTTTGAGGAACCCATGAAAACTAAGTACATCATCGGACTTTTAGTGGTTGCTGGAGCCCTAGCCTATCTGATCTTCGGTGGTCTGGGCCAAAACCTGGTTTACTTCATTACCCCCAGCGAGTACTTCCAGCAAGCCGACCGTTACCAGAACCGCCAGGTGCGCCTGGGGGGGCTGGTCAAGCAGGGGTCCCTTAGCTACAATCCCCAAACGCTGGAACTGCGCTTTGTGGTCACCGATGGGGTCAAGGAGATTCCCATCCGGTCCTCGGGCTCAACCCCTCCGGCCCTCTTTGGTGAAAACCGGGGGGTGGTGGTGGAAGGCAAGTTCCAGGGCGAGACCTTTGTAAGCCAGAACCTGCTGGTCAAGCACTCCGAAACCTACCAGGCCCCCAAGGAGGGCTGGACGCCCGACGAAGTTCGCAAGCTTATCGAGGGGACCCAGTGATGGATAGGAGGTTTGCATGACGCCGGGGCTGTTGGGCGGTATCTCCCTCATCGCGGCCCTGATTTTTTCGGTGATGGGCCTGGTGCTTTCGACCCTGGCCTACACCCTGCGGGATGGGCGCTACCTCGAGGTCGCCCGGCGCCTCTCGACCCTGAGCCTGATGGCGGCGCTGGTGAGTTTTGGGGCGCTCGAGTGGGCCATTCTGACCAACGACTTTAGCGTCTCCTACGTGGCCAATCACAGCTCGGCCAACAACCCGCTATGGGTCAAGCTGGTGACCCCCTGGGCAGCGCTGGAAGGTTCCATTCTCCTGTGGGCCATGCTCCAGACCGCCTATACCTGGCTCCTGAGCCTGCGGGTGGGTCAGGGTCTGGACATCTGGCGGGCCCCGGTGGCGTTAGGGACGCTATTTGCCGTACAGGTCTTCTTCTTTGCGGTGATGGTCTTCGTGGCCCACCCCTTCGATGCCGTGCCCAACCCACCCCCCGATGGTCGGGGCACCAATCCGCTTCTTCAGAACCACTGGATGATGGCCGTTCATCCGGTCTTGATGTACCTGGGTTTTGTGGGGCTCTCGGTGCCGTTTGCCTATGCGGTGGCCGCCATGGTTGCAAAGCGCTTCCAGAGCTGGATTTTCGAGACCCGCTGGTGGACCCTGGTGGCCTGGGGCTTCCTGACCGCGGCCATCTTTACCGGCAAATGGTGGAGCTACGAGATTCTGGGCTGGGGGGGCTACTGGGCCTGGGACCCCGTCGAAAACGCTTCCATCATTCCCTGGTTGCTGGCTACGGCGTTCCTGCACACCGCCCAGGTGCAAGAGCGCAAGGGGCTTTTCAAGGGCTGGAACTTTGCCTTCATTACCCTGACCTTTGCCGCCACGGTTTTTGGCACCTTCCTGACCCGCTCCGGGGTGATCCAGTCGGTGCACGCCTTTGCCAGTGGGCCGGTGGGGGCCTGGTTCTTGCTGTTTTTGCTGGGCGTGATGGCAGTGGGGCTGGGTTTGTTAGCCAGGGTTTCCGCCGAGATACGCGAGGCCGGTGAAGTCCGCTGGAGAAGCCGCGAAGGGGCCTTGCTGGCGGGCGCTCTGTTCTTTGGCACCTTTGCGTTTGTGGTGGTGCTGGGCACCCTGTGGCCGCTGGTGGTGGAAATCGTCAGCGGAGCCAAAGTTTCGGTGGGGGCTCCCTTCTTCAACCAGATTTCCATTCCCCTGGGCATCTTCATGCTGCTCCTGATGGGCATCGGGCCGGTTCTGCCCTGGCGGCATACCAACGCCCAGGTGATGCGGAACCTCACCGCCATGCTGATTGCCCTGGGGGTGGGTACCCTGCTGGGCTTTGGCCTGGGTCTGACCCTGGGGGTCTCGCTGGCGATTGGGCTTTTCGCCTACAACCTGACCGCCATCTGGCTGATGGTGGCCCAGGGTGTGCGCGAACGGGCCCGTTCCCTGGGGATCTCGGCGGGGCAGGCCCTGGTGGAACTGGCGGCCAGCCATAAGCGCCGCTTTGGCTCGCATATCGTGCACTTTGGCATTGCCCTGGCGGCCCTGACCATCGCCTTCAGCCAGACCTACCGGGTCACCGAGCAAAAGACCCTTCAGGTAGGGGAGACCTGGCAGACCCGGGGTATGGAGGTGCGGCTCCTCTCCATTAGCGCCAAAGAGGAATCCAACCGCTTTGCCGCCATTGCCCCCATCGAGGTACGCTCCACCAGCCTCGAGGGCTGGGGTTCGGATGGCCGTTACCAGACCCGGCTCAACTTCTACCCCCAGATGGGCTCGCCGCTGGCTACGCCGGTGGTCAAATACTCGCTCTACAACGACTACTACTTTGTTTTGATGCAGTTCGACCAGGAGCGGGGTCAGTGGGCGACCCTTAAGATTATCGTGACCCCTATGGTCTGGTGGCTGTGGGTATCGGGGCTGATTATTGTGCTGGGTACGCTGTACATCCTCTGGCCTGGTGGGGCCCGGGTGACCAGCCGTCAGATGTCCCCCACGGCAGGAGACTGATGAAAGAGGTGACCCTTGCTTAGGTTCTGGCCCATTTGGGTGCTGCTGCTGGGAGGGCTTTTCTACTGGGGGATGCAGCGTCCCAACCCCAACGAGCTCAAGTCGGTGCTGGTGGGTAAGCCTGCGCCCAGCTTCAGTCTGCCGCTTCTGGAGCCCTACCGGGCCCAGTATGGCCCTGAGATGGGTGTAGGGGAGGGTCTGGACAAGCCCGTTTTGCTCAACATCTGGGCCAGTTGGTGTATTCCCTGCCGTACCGAGGCCCCCCTGCTGGAGCGCTTTCACCAACAGTACAAAGACCAGGTGCTGATTCTGGGGGTCAACGTGCAGGACAAAGAAGCCGAGGCCCTGAAGTTCGTGCAGCAGTACGGCCTGACCTTTCCCAGCGTATATGATGGCCGGGGCCGCATCGGCATCGAGTATGGCTACTACGGGGTACCCGAGACTTTTGTTATTGACCGCAACGGCACCGTGCTGGCCCGCCATGCCGGCGAACTGAGCGAGGCGCAGCTACAGGGTTACCTGAGGCAGGTGTTGCAG
>CAZIXH010000308.1:0-3745 GCA_964543055.1 uncultured bacterium | reverse complement strand
CCCTCGCAGGGTTCGGTGGGGGCCTCGGGCGACCTGGCCCCCCTGGCTCATATGTGCCTGCCGCTGATTGGCGAGGGCGAGGTGCTGCACCAGGGCCGGTTGCAGCCTGCAGGCGAGGTGCTGCGGGCCTATGGGGTGGAGGCCCTCGAGCTCCAGGCCAAGGAGGGCCTGGCCCTGATCAACGGCACCCAGGCCATGACCGCCCTGCTGGCCCACTTGCTCCTGGACGCCGAGGTACTGCTCAAAACCGCCGATATCGCTGTGGCCATGAGCGTGGAGGCCCTCAAGGGGAGCCACCGCCCCTTCGACGAAGCCGTGGCCCGGCTGCGCCCCCACCCGGGCATGGCCGCCACCAGCGCCAACGTCCGCAAGCTATTGCAGGATTCCGAAATCATGCGCTCACACGTAGACTGCGACAAGATTCAGGACGCCTATAGCCTGCGGGCCGCCCCCCAGGTGCACGGGGCCAGCCGCGATGCCCTTTCGCACGTGCTCGAGGTGGTGCGGCGGGAGATGCAGAGCGTGACCGACAACCCCCTGGTGCTGCCCGACGAAGGGCGCACCCTCTCGGCGGGCAACTTCCACGGCCAGCCCCTGGCCCTGGCCGCCGACTACGCCGGTATCGCCCTGGCCGAGCTGGCCAACATCGCCGAGCGGCGCATCGAGCAAATGTTGAACCCCGCTCTCTCGGGCCTGCCGGCCTTCCTGGCCGAGGGCAGCGGCCTGAACTCCGGGCTGATGATCAGCCAGTACACCGCCGCCGCACTCGTGAGCGAGAACAAGGTGCTCGCGCACCCGGCCTCGGTGGACTCCATCCCCACCAGCGCCAACCAGGAAGACCATGTCTCCATGGGCACCATCGGGGCCCGCAAGGCCCGCAGCATTTTCGAGAACACCCTCTGGGTGCTGGCCATCGAGCTGGCCTCGGCAGCCCAGGCCCTCGATTTCCACGCCCCCTTGCGCCCCGGCTTAGGCGTAGAGGCGGTCTGGCGGCGCATCCGCCGGGAGATTCCCCACCTGGACCGCGACCGCTACCTGAAGCCCGAGCTGTTGCGCCTGTGCGAGCTGATTCGCTCCGGGGAACTGGTCAGGGTAGCCGAGCAGGCGGTGGGTACCATGGAATAGAGCCATCCCTTAAACTTTAGAGGTTGTGACCGCGACGCCAACCCCCAAAACCGGCTTTTACCGAGAAAGGCTTCAGAGCCCCCGGGCCGTGCTGGCCCCCATGGCGGGCTACACCGATGCTCCCTTTCGCAGGCTGGCGCTGGAGCACGGGGCAACCTGGACGGTGAGCGAGATGGTGCTGGCCCGGGGTTTGCTGGCCGGGGAGCGCAAATCCACCGAGCTGGGCGCACCGTATCCGGGGGAGCCCAACCTGGTGGTGCAGCTCTTTGGCGACGACCCCGAGGTGCTGTGCGAGGCTGCTGCCAAAGCCGAGCCGCTTTTTTCGCCGTTGGCGATAGACCTGAACATGGGCTGCGCGGCGCCCAACCTGGCCGGGCGGGGTGGGGCCTGTTTGCTCCTGACCCCCGAGCGGGCCTTTGCCCTGGTGCGGGCCATGCTGCAGGGGACGTGCCTCGAGGTCCGCGTGAAGACTCGCCTGGGCCGGGAGGAAGACCGGAGCCTGGAGATTGCCCAGGGCCTCGAGGCCGCCGGGGTGGCCCTCCTCACCGTGCATGGCCGCACCAGCCGCCAGCGCTACGAGGGCCAGGCCAACTGGGAGGCCATCGGCCGGGTGGCGGAGGCCGTGCGGGTGCCGGTGCTGGGCTCGGGCGACGTAACCACCTCCGAGCAGTTCCATAGGCGCCTCCAGACCGGGGTGGCCGGGGTGATGATTGGCCGCGGAGCGGTGGGCAACCCCTGGATTTTTCGCCAAATTGCTTCAGGGGCGCCGGCCCCGTCCCTCCCGGAGCGCATACAGACCGCGCTGCGCCACGCCGAGCTAAATGTGCAGTGGTACGGCGAGTTTCATGGCCTCCGCCAGCTTCGCAAGGTGCTCTACCGGTATTTCCCGGCTAACCCGGAGCTGCACCCGCTGCTCAAGCAGGTGTCTACCCTGAAAGAACTGAAGCAAGCCCTGCTCAGCGCAGGATGCCCTGTAGCACCTGTGCCACCGAGCGGTCCAGGATACCCGGAATGCGGGCGCTGAGCCCCAAATCCACGCTCACGCCGCCCACGCCCGGCAGCCCCGAGAGTGCAAGCCGCAGCTCGCCCCGGTTGCGTCCGTTGGGGCCTAAGCCCAGGTTGAAAGCACTCTCGGCCACGCTGCGCCCGCCGATCAGAACGCGCAGGGGGCCTTCCAGGGTGAAGCCGATGGGGTTGGGGTTCTCCACCTCCAGCACCAACCGGATGGCCAGCCCATCCAGGCGAATCTCGGCCAGCCGAATGGTCGGGAGCTGGAAGGCAAACTGAATGCGCACATCGCGGTCTACCAGGGTCACGGGCCCAATCGGTACCACCGCCGGGCCCAGTTGAACCCGCAGCTCACCCAACAACCGGAAGCGGGTGTTCTGCCCACTCACCAGGCTGGCCAGTGCCCGCGTACCCTCCACAATGGGCACCACCAGCCGGGTGCTGGTGTCGCGGCTGGCCCCCGAGGGGATTTCCAGGGCAGGCAGGGTCAGGCGAAACTGCGAACCGCCCAACTCTGCCGTTACGGTGCTGTCCAGCAAGGGCAGGGTGAAGCCGTTGGGGTTGGTCAGGCGCAGGCGCACGTCGAACTCGCCCCGTCCGCTGAAAGGGTCAATCGAGACCAGACTGAACTGCAAAAGCTCTACCTGCGGCGCCTGGGGCCGCACGGCCTGCGGTACGCAAGCCCCGAGTATCAAGGCCAGACCCCACAATGCCCATCCTGAAACACGTTTCATGGTTGCCTCCACCCCGAGCTTACCGGATGCCGGTTCTTGAAGTTGGGTTATTTCCTTTAGAACCTCTTAACCCACCGTCCAGCCCCTGGCCCTGAACTCTTCCAGGAGGGGCTTGAAGGCAGGCCAGACCGGACTTTCGCTGGGGTAGGGAGGACGGGGGTAGCCCCCTGGCAGACCCAGATGGCGCAGGGCCTGCTTTAGCAACACAAAGCCACCCTGGGCCAGCACCCGGCCAAAGGGTTCTACCTCGGCTTGCAGGGCCTGGGCCTCGGCGACCCTACCGGCCTGCCAGAGGCTGAGCATCTCATTGTAGGGTTTGGGGGCCAGGTTGGATACCGCCAGAATGCCCCCCTTGGCGCCGAGCCCCAGGGCCCCCAGGAAGGTGGGGGCATGGCCGGTGTAGAGCTCGAGCGCCAGTTTTTGCGAAGTGTAGAAGGCCATGCGGGCCAGTTCCCCGCTCGAGTCCTTGAGGCCCCCAATGTTGGGGTGCTTGGCCAGCTCGGCCACCACCGGCAGGGGCATCTGGGCTTTGGTATTGGCGGGCACATGGTAGAGCCAGACCTCGGCTTTACCCATATCGGCAATGCCCCCGAAGTAGCGCAACAGCCCATCGTTGCCCAGGTTGGCCTCGTAGTAGCGGGGGGGGGTGACCAGCACCTTAGCGCCCAGGCTCTCGGCTTCGCTCAGGGCAATGGCCGCCTGGGCCAGGGTTTCTTCCATCAGTCCCACCATCGCGGGCTTCCGGGGGGTCTGGATGGCCAGGCCCGCAGCCCGCTCCTCGCGGGTCAGGTGGACGCCTTCGCCATTGGAACCGTAAAACAGCAGCCCATCCACATGGGGTTCGATGGCCTGGGCAAGGTCACGGAAGGCTTCTGCAT
>CAZIXH010000307.1:0-3531 GCA_964543055.1 uncultured bacterium | reverse complement strand
GAATCGGCCTGCGTAACGTTGAGGGTGGCCGAGCCGCTCACCCCGCCCGTGGTGGCAGTGATGGTGGTGGTGCCTACCGCTACGCTGCTGGCCACCCCGGTGGCGTTGATGGTGGCAACGGCGGTGTCGCTGGAAGACCAGGTGAAGTTGGCATTCACCACATTGCCACTGGCATCTTTGGCCACGGCAGTAAAGGTTTGAGTCCTGCCGACCAGCACCGTGGTGGGGTTGGGCGAGACGGTCACGCTGGCAATGGTGGGTGCGCTGGGAGCGCAGCCAGCCATCAAGGCCAGAACCATCAGAGCGGGGATGAGGGAGAACCGTTTTTTCATACTTACCTCCTTGACCTGCGAGCCTGCGGGCCGTCCTGAAGCCTGCAGTTGCTGCGTGTGCGTATTGGCTCGGATCGAGCCTTCCTTCTCGGGGTTACCCGGTTGGCGCTGGTGGCGCAGCGCTTGAACAAGGCGGTAGAGATTAATGGGCAACAGCAGCGTGTGCAGTAGCAGCACCGGGCCAATCTCGGCCAGCAGGCCGTAGCTGATGAAGGCCAGGTTGCTGGCTATGGCTACCAGGCGCAGCGTGGGCATGTCGCGCATGCAGAAGGTGGTCAGTACCAACAACGAGGCCAGATAGCCGATGGGTTCGTGGGTGTTCATACCAATCTCCTCTCTTTTGGAAATTCCTGCTGCGGCAGGCAATATTCCCCCATGTCACAGGCCGATCAGGGCGGCTACCCCTGGTGAGCCTTGCCCACAGGAGTCCAGGTTGAAGCGCAAGGTGTGGGTATCGCGCAGATACAAGTGGTGATCTATTGCGCCCTGTTCGATAAAAGCCACCGGCGCAGCGCCAGGGCGATAGCCCACGAAGCCAAAGCACCCGGTAGCCGAACGGGCCTCGCCCAAAAGCACAGCTGCGCCTTGGGCAGTAAAGCCCCTGGCATGCACTACCCTGGCCCCTATCTGGAGGGTCTGGGGGTGGTGGTTGTTGCGACCCAGCAAAAAACCTTCAATGGCTTGCCCATCGGCCAACCTGCCCTCGAAGCGGTAGAGCTGTAGCTCTTTAAGAGCCACAGGACTGTGGATGGCCAGGTGCTGGACAGATGTGGTCTGGGTGATGTGCACGCTGGCCTGGGTGTAGATCTGGCCCCGCGCATCGGCCAGGGCTATGAACGCCGCCAGACTGTCGTTGCGGCCCAGTGAGCCTGATCCCATCCACCAGGCCCCCAGGCTCAGACCCAGAACCAATGCGGTTGCTTGCAAACCTGTGCTAAAGCCTGTCATTGCGAACCCCCTGATGCGCATAGCCTGCCAGGGGGTTCTTGACGAACCCTTGACGAACCCTTAACAAGACCATCCGAGCGGGGAGTACAATGAACAGATGCGGCTCATCAGCTTTGGCAAGGTGAGCTTGGAGGGTACGGTTTTCTCCCGCCCCAAGCCCCTGCTGTTGCTGGCCTACCTGACCCTGGAAGGCCCGCAGGAGCGCCGCCGGCTGGTCGAACTGTTCTGGAACGAGGGCGGCTCCAAGGCCCTCAGCAACCTCTCGGTGGTGCTGGCCCAGTTCAAAAAAGAGGGAGCCGCTGAGGCTTTCCCCGATAAACCGGGGGTCAACCCCCTCCCGAGCCAGGTCGGCTGCGATGCCCTGGATTTCCTCCTGGCCCTGGAAAACCAAGACCTCGAGCGGGCCATTCAGCTGTATGAAGGGCCGTTTTTGCGGGACCTGGGCAAGCCCCTGGAAACCCTGGAAGTCTCCGCCGAAATCCTCGATTGGGTACTGGAAAAGCGGGAATTCTTTGCGCAAAAAGCCCAAATGGCGATGCTCGAGCGGGCCGAGGAACTCCTGGGACAGCAACAGGCCAGGAAGGCTCGAGTGCTGGCCGAGCGAGCCTATTTGCTGGCCGAAGCCCCGGAGCTGGAACCAGCCCTGCTAGCCCGCCTCCAGCGCTTGCTGGTGCAGACCGGAAGCGATCTGAGCCGACGGGCGGACTCGGCGGCGAAGGCCAGCCTCGACGACCTGCCCGAGACCGCCCGCAGGGTGTTTCTGGCCCTGGCCTTGCAGGAGCAACCCAATCTCAGCATCGTGCGCGGCGCCCTCGAGATCTCCCTGGGCGAACTTTCCCAGGCCCAGGAAACCCTGATCCTTTCAGGGTTGGTGGATGCCAATAACCGGGTGCTGGCCGAAGAAACCGCCCGCGGCTGGCTCGAGGCCCACCCCAGCGAGCGCCTTTCGCTCCTGCTGGCCCTGGCCCGCAACACCCCGCCCGAGGCAGCTTTTGACCTGTATCGTCAAATCCTCTTTCACACCCAGGGGTTTGGTGGAGTGGGCGATTTTCCCCGCGCCCGCACGGCCTTCACCGCCAGGGCCAAAACCCTGTTGGACGGGCTCAAGTTTGCCGAGGCGGCAGCCCTCCTGGGGCAGATCCGCGCCGTCGAGCGGGTGCTGGAAACCGATCCCGACCCCGAAAGCCGTTTTCTGGAAGCCTACGCACTGGAGCGGCTCGGGCGCTTCAAGGACGCCCTGGAATTGCTGCAAACCCTACCAGAAAAACTTCACACCCCCAGCACCACCGCCCTCCAATCGGGGCTGCTGTGGCGCCGGGGGATGCCCCAGGAAGCCCAGGAGGCCGCCCTGAGCGTTCTGGAGAGCGGGGTGAACTGGCTGTGGGCCAGGGCCATTGCTAACAACACGCTGGGCTATCTGGCCGGCTCCGGGGGGGATTTTCCCCTGGCCGCCTCCTATTTCAAAAAGGCTGCCGCTTTGTTCCAGGCCGCAGGGGCCAGGGATCGCTGGGTGGGAAGCCTCAACAATTACGCCATAGAGCTGGATAAAATTGCCAGAGAAGCGGAAAAGAAGGGCCTGGATGCGGTGGCTCTGGAGTCTGCTCGAGCCGAAGCCGAGCAAGCCTACCACCAGGCGCTTGAAGCCCTGGATCAAGCAGGCGAAAATCCCCTTCTACGGGCAAGAATTCTGCTCAACCTGGGCATTCTTTGGGAGCGCCGCAAAGACTGGGCCAAGGCCGAGGCCCACTACCTCCAAGCGGTTCCTGTGGCTGAGGCAGCAGGTGCCCTGGAAATCATGGCCCGACTGCACCTGAATCTGGGATACGCCTATGCGGCTCAGCATGATTTCTCTAAAGCCAGATCACGCTTCGGCACCTCCCTGGATCTTGCGGCCAGGGCCGGTGAGCTGCTAACGCAGGGGGTCGCCATGGCTCACCTGGCCGACCTGGATGATGATCCGGATGTACTGGAAGTGGCCTTGTCGCTTATGGAACAGAGTGGGCACCTGGATGAGGTAAGGGATTTCCTGGTGAATTACGAGGTTGTGCTCAAACGGTTGATGAGCAAGGCCCACGCCCTCGAACATCATGAAAAGGCCCGGCGGCTCGAGGGTCGGCTGGTGGCTTTATACCAACAGTACCGGAAAGACGATGGTTCGGCAGGTACCCACATTCAACCAACCCCACCCCGGCGAAACTAACCCGCTAAAATGGGATAATCTAAGCTCACCCCTGCTGTTAAGAGCCCGTTA
>CAZIXH010000306.1:0-2757 GCA_964543055.1 uncultured bacterium | reverse complement strand
CGCCGGGGGCCGCCGTGAGCCGGACCCCCCTCGCGGCCCGCGCCCGCCAGAAGCACGTGAAGGGGTCCTGGCCCAGCGTATCCGGAATCTGGGTTCGGCTCACGGCGGCCACAGGGGCATACCGGCGGTGCAGCTCGAGGTGCGCCTGCAAAAACCCCGGCTCGGGGATGATGTCGTCGTCGTTGAACAGCACGTACCGGCCCTGGGCCTGGGCAAAACCCACGTTGCGGGCAGCAGCCAGGCCCCGGTTGGCCTGCTGCACCAACCGCAGCCGCCCATCTGCAATGCACTGCAAGCGCAAGGCGGTGTCGTCGGTGGAACCATCGTCCACCACGATTACCTCAAAACTGGCCCCCTCCTGCGCCAGAAAAGCCGCCACCGTCCGGGCGACCAGTTCGGCCCGGTTGTGCGTGGGGATGACGATGCTGAACTCCATCAGGCTCGAGGGTGCTTGTGGGCTTCCAGGGCTTCCCAGGCCCCCCAGGCAAAGGCCAGCTCGTAGTCGCCCCGCCTTCCCAGCAGCCCCTTCAGGCTGGGCAACAAGGCCATCTTCACGGCCAGCAGGGTGGGGTGTACGCCCAGGGCCCAGGCGATCCGGGGGTCATTGTGCTTCTGCCAGACCTGCACATGGGCCGCTCCCGCCTGCCGCGCTTTCTGGACGGCCCGGGTGCGGTGCTCCGGGGCCTCGTGCAGCGCCACCGCCTCCCGCACAAAAACCAGCCGCACCCCTGCTCGCATCAGCCGGTAGCCCAGATCGGAGTCCTCGCCGCCATAGGCGCTGAAGGCCGGGTCGTAGCCGCCCACCTCCTCAAACAGCGCTTTGGGCATGGAGGTGTTGTTGCCGGTCACGTGCCACCAGAAAACCCTCGGTCCCATCAGCTCGGCGGCCCCGCTGCCGCGCAGTTCGGGGGGCAGTATCAGCCGCCCAACCGCAACCGTGCGGGGCTCGGTATGGGCCTTCTGGTGGGCCTCAATCCAGCCCACCTGGGGCATCACGTCGTCGTCGGAGAAGAGCAAAATATCGCCCTTAGCAGCCCTGGCGCCCTGGTTACGGGCATTCGCAGCCCCGCTACCCTGCCCATAGCTATCGCCGGTCTGTAGCACCTGCAAGCTGTAGGGAGGGCGATAATCCCGCAAAAAGGCCTGGGTGTCGTCGGTGCAGCCATCGGCCACCACGATCACCTCAAACTCGCCCTGCTGGGCTTCCAGGCCGCGCAGCTTTTTTTCCAGCAGTTCGCGGCGGTTGTGGGTGGGCACAATTACCGAAATCATAAAGCAGGTAGTGGGTGGCTTGTGGCGTGTGGAGAAAGCATTCAGGCTTGTATCATTTTTCCCTCTCCCCCTGCGGGAGAGGGTGGCGACACCGCCGGCCAGTTTGGTACTCATTTTGCCGAATAAAACAGTTCTGACGGCAATCCGGTGTCGCCGGGTGAGGGGTTGCAACGACGGTGTTCATACAGATGATAAGAGCCAGGGAAGCGCTGTTCTCAGTTGACGGGCCACACGACTCGAGTTTACTCACACAGCATAAGAAAATTCGCCAGCATCTGCTGCCCGCCCTCGGTCAAGACCGACTCGGGGTGGAACTGCACCCCGTGGGTGGGGTAGTGGCGGTGACGCAGGCCCATCACGGTACGGCCTCCCGCTTCGTCGAGCCAGGCGTTGACCTCGAGCACCTCCGGCAAATCCTCCACCACCAGGGAGTGGTAGCGGGTGGCCGTGAACGGCCCGGCAAGCCCGGCAAACACTCCGCTCCCGTCGTGCTCGATGCGGCTGGTCTTGCCATGCACAATCACCTTATGCCGTACCACACGGGCCCCGAAGGCCTCGCCAATGCTCTGGTGGCCCAGACATACGCCCAAGATGGGATATTTGGGCGCGTACCGCTGTATCAGCGGCACCGACAGACCCGCCTCCTTGGGCGTGCAGGGGCCGGGCGAGACCACTATGCCGTCGGGGTCGAAGTCCTCCACATCCTTCAGCTCGAATTGGTCGTTGCGCCAGACCGTCAAGTCTGCCCCCAGCTCGCCCAGGTACTGCACCAGGTTGTAAGTGAAGGAGTCATAGTTATCAATGATCAGAATGCGGGCTTGTGGCCCGTGGCCTGTTGCTTGTGGCTTCATGCTCTACCTCTAGGTTTGGGTTTTTTCAGATTAGGGTGGTTCTCCTGGTATCGAATAAAGCTGGATACCTGACGGCATTGCTGGACTATTTTGGTTTGCAGAGGCGCTATTTCATCGGCTGTACTGAAACCCAGCTCTCGGGCAATCTCGAGCAGGGTATCGAGCTCGTAAGCTGAACCTAAGGCCATCTGAACAAACCGCACTGTGTCGCCCGGAGAGGCACGGCCTACCCCCTCGGAGATGTTTGCAGGTATAGATATGGCTGCACGCCGAACCTGGGCTGTGAGGCCGTAGACTTCTTCTTTGGGCCAAGTTCGAGTGATGCGGTAAATCTCCTTTACGAGCTGTATGCCTTCTTTCCATATTTCCAGGTTTCGTACGCTGGATGGCCCCATAGCCTACCTCCTTCCCAACCGACTTCCACCTGCCACTTGCCACAGGCCACAAGCCACATGCCCACTAAAGCCCCTCCTCCGCCAACCGCACCGCCTTGAGCATCGCCTGGGCCTTGTTCAAGCACTCCTGATACTCTGCCGTGGGGTTGGAGTCGTAGACCACCCCGGCCCCGGCCTGGATGTGCAGATGTTCTTTCGCAATCACAATGGTTCGCAGGGTCAGGGCCACGTCCATGTGC
>CAZIXH010000305.1:0-3612 GCA_964543055.1 uncultured bacterium | reverse complement strand
ACCTGGCCTGAGCCCTGGATCTCGGCGGGCAGCCTGACCTCGATGTCCACTTCACCGTTGGTGCCCCGTAAAACCAGGCCCTGCTCTGAGAGTTCGATGGGTAAATAGGTCAGGATAGGGTTAGAGCTACGACTGGGAATGCTTCGCTCGAGGATGGAGAGTCCTTCGGCAAGGGTACGTTTGGGGATGCGAACTTCCACGCTGGCCTCCGTGATGGGCAGTTAGCCGGGGTTTGGCCCCGGTAAGCCCAAACATTCTAATAGTCAACCCAGTTTGCCGAAATCGGGTTTACGCTTTTCCAAAAATGCGCTAAAGGCCTAGTGAATGATCTTCTCCAGAACCTGGGCCAGGGTGTTATACATGGCTGTGGTGATAGTGTTCCTGAGCTCGAGGCGATTGAAGCTGCATTGTAAGATGCCGTTTTCCAAAATTTGCTCTACGTGGTGCATATGGCTCCAGGGGCCTAGGTCTTTGAAGGTTGTTTTTGTGGGGGCTTTGGCCAGCTGAAACAGGCTCCAGAATTTAAATTCCTACTTCTCTTTTTATAAAATTTTAAGAATTAGTAATAGTAGTAATAGGGCCTGTGGATATGTGGATAAGGGCTCTTAAATCCGCATTGGTATCGAATTTGGCCTGTGGATAAAGGGTCTGGAAAATTGTGTATAAGCTGTGGATAAGCTGTGGACGAAATGGGTACTTATCCACAGACCCGTCACGAACGTATTTATCCACAAGTCTATCCACAAGGTTATCCACATCTTATCCACAGGGTTATCCACAGGTTGAATTAATTTATCCACAGTTTTGTGGGTCTCAATTATGTTATTCAATTACTCAAAAAGGCAATTGTGGACGGGGTTCTTGGGGTTCAAAGGTGTTTATGCGTGGAAACCCAAGTCGTCGAATTATCCACAAAAGGGGTTTACGCGTTAGCGCAGCCGTTCCTTGATGCCTTTCAGGGCTTGTTGCAAGGCGGTGTCGGTTTCTATGCTCTCCTGGATCTTCTGGATCGCATAAAGCACCGTGGTGTGGTCGCGCCCATCGAAAAACTGACCGATCTCCGGTAGGGATGCATGGGTCATCTCGCGGATCAGGTACATGGCCATCTGGCGGGGAATGACTACCTCCTTACGGCGACCTGCGCCGCGAATCTCCTCCAGCTTGAGGTTGTAGTGATCGGCCACGGCCTTGAGGATTTCCTCGGGGGTCAGATTGACTTCGGTAGCGGCAAACACATCGGAAAGGGCCTTGACCGCTACTGCTTTGCTCAGTTGAACCCCATTCAACGAGGCATAGGCGATCACCCGCATCAGGGCGCCCTCGAGTTCGCGGATGTTGGAGGTGATCTGCTTGGCTATGTACTCGAGTACCTCCTCGGGGATGCGCATATTGCGGTACTCAGAGTTCATCTTGAGAATGGCTACCCGGGTCTCGAGGTCGGGCGGCTGGATATCAGTGATCAGACCCCACTCGAAGCGGCTGCGGAGGCGGGCTTCTAAGGTGAGGATGTCCTTGGGAGGCCGGTCGGAGGAGAGGATAATCTGTTTGCGGGCCTCGTAGAGGGCATTGAAGGTGTGGAAGAACTCCTCCTGGGTACGTTCCTTGCCGGCGATGAACTGGATATCGTCCACCAGCAGCAAATCCACCGAGCGGTAGCGGTCGCGAAACTCGGTCATGCGGTCTTCGCGGATGGCGTTGATGAGCTCGTTGGTGAAGGTCTCGGTGGAGACATACTCGATTTTTTTTTCGGGGAAGCGCTGGGCCACCGAGTGACCTACTGCGTGCATCAGGTGGGTTTTGCCCAGTCCTACCCCTCCGTAGATGAATAGAGGGTTGTACGCATTACCGGGGGACTCAGCTACTGCAACGGCAGCGGCATGGGCCAGGTTGTTGTTCTGCCCCACCACAAAGTTTTCAAAAATGTATTTGGGGTTAAGTCGGGCACGTAACTCCTGCGGCTTGGATTGAGTGGAAGCCGAGAAAATATCGTCTTGAACAGGCTTTCCGGGTACAACTTTGAGTTCAAAGCGTGGGGTTTGGGCCCCCAGGCGGGTCAGAGCCTCGGTGAGCAGTTCGGCGTAGTGATCCTCGATCCAGCCCTTGAAAAAGGTGGTGGGAACGCCGAGCTCGAGCGAACCGTTGACTACCCCAAGCGGCTGGATCTTTTCAAACCAGGTGTGGTACTCCACCTCGGTGATGTTTTGGCGCACGTACTCGAGCACGTTTTGCCAGACAGTGTTTTGGGTCAAGGCCAATCCTCCTGAAATCCAAACAAGTTTGTACATTCTACCGAGTTATCCACAGGTGGGAAATGCCCTGTGGATAATCCTGCTACAGGCGAACAAAAACACCCCTTTTTGGCTCAAAACCTTCTACTGGACGGCTAAATTTCGAAATATGGAGTGCATAAATTGGCTTTGGGGCGTCTGTCTAAAGGCACGGGCGGTTTTTTGATGCGGGAATGCTCTGCTAGAATGCGAGGTCAGGAGTTGGGTGGATGAAGGTCTATGACGTAGTTGTAGTGGGGGGTGGACACGCCGGCATCGAAGCCGCCTGGGCTGCAGCAAGGCTTGGGGCCAAGGTGGGGCTGGTTACATCCAACCCCGAGCGCATTGGGCTGATGCCCTGCAACCCAGCAGTCGGTGGGCCGGGCAAAAGCCAACTGGTGGCGGAAATCGAGGCCCTCGGAGGCCTGATGGGCAAACTGGCCGACGCCACCGCCATACACACCCGCGTTCTCAACCGTTCGAAGGGCCCCGCCGTACAGAGCCTGCGGGTGCAGGTAGACCGGGATGGCTATGCGCTGGAAGCCCAGCGCGTACTGCTGGCCCATCCCAACATCGAAAGTGTGCGGGCCGAGGTGGCGGCGTTGTGGTTGGAGGGGGACGGGCTGCGTGGGGTTCAGACCGTGGATGGACGAAAAATTGCCGCCCAGGCTGTGGTGGTCGCCAGCGGCACCTTTTTGCAGGGGGTGGTCTGGTACGGGCGGCAGTCCAGGCCCGCAGGACGGCAGGGCGAACCACCGGCCCGTTTTCTCTCCGAAAGCCTGAAGGCCGTAGGGCATCGCTTACTCCGCTTCAAAACCGGCACCCCACCGCGTATCCAGGCCGACTCTGTGAACTACCAAGAGCTGGAGGTGGTACCTGCCGACGACCCCCCCGAGACCTTTGCCGGTACGGTGGGCGTGCACGCTACCGCCCGCCCTACCTGGCAGACCCGCACCACCAAGGCCACCCACCTGCTTATCCAGGAAAACCTGCACCTGTCCCCCCTGTATGGAGGGGATATTGAAGGGGTGGGGCCCCGATACTGCCCCTCCATTGAGGACAAAGTGGTGCGGTTTGCTGATAAGGACACCCATTTGCTCTTTGTGGAGCCCGATGGCCTGCACACCACGGAGTTGTATTTACAAGGTTTCAGTTCTTCTCTACCCCCGGAATTGCAGGTACGCATGGTGCAAACCCTGCCAGGGTTTGAAAAGGCCGTCATCCAGCGCTATGCCTATGCGGTGGAATACGATGCGGTAGACCCCTTGGAACTAACCCCAGGACTCCAATCCCGTAAGCAGCCAGGGTTGTTTACGGCGGGCCAGCTTAACGGCACTTCGGGTTA
>CAZIXH010000304.1:0-6406 GCA_964543055.1 uncultured bacterium | reverse complement strand
CAAGAACAACCAGCCCAGGTTTTGCAGGGGCAGGTAAAAAAGCCCTGCCGTAAGCACCAGCAGGTCCAGCCCCACCAGAACCAGCAAGGAAAACTGGAACAGAAGTTTGCCGAAGTAGATCCACTCCCGGCTACCGGGGTTGAGGGGCAGGTCCTCGATGGTGCCATCCTCGACCTCGAGGCCGAAAGCCCGCCCGGCCAGCACACTGCCCGCAAAGGCCAGCGCCACCCACAGCACCCCCGGCGCTGCTTTTTGCAGGTCCTGGGGGTTGGGGCCAAAGGCCATGGCCAGGATAAATAGCATCACCGCCAGGAAAAATACCGCCGACAAGATGCCGGTACGACCCCGAAACTCCAGTACCAGGTCGCGCCAGGCCAGCCAGAAAATCCGCTGCACAGGGCTCAGGGTATCGGTTTGGGTGCAGAACGTAAAGGGTAGGTCAGGCGGGGACAAATGCCGCATTCGAAAGACGCTACCCTACAGAAACCATGCCGTTGCCTGAACTGAAGCCCGAAAAGGTGCTGGCTCAATGCCCCCTGTTTCAAGGGGTCTCGCCCAACAAACTGGTGTCTTTGACCACTGCGTGCGAGTGGCTCGAGCTTGCCAAAGGCCAGACCCTTTTCCTGCAAGGTGACCCGGTAGAGCGGCTTTATCTGGTAGCCCAGGGGCTCATCAAGGTCTTCCGTCTTGACCCCAGTGGTCGTAAACAGGTGGTGATGCACCTGGCCGGGCCGGGTCAGTGCGTGGCGGCGGTAGCGCTCTTTCTGGGAAACCCCCGCTATCCGGCCACGGCGGAGGCCAGCGAACCCAGCCGTATTCTGGCCATACCGGGGGCCTCTTTTCACCAACTCGTGCAGCAAGACCACACCCTGTGCTACAACCTTCTCCGAGCCACCGCTCAGCACACCGGCCAGATTGTGCAGGTGCTGGATCGCATGGTGTTCCGCGAGGTGGACTCGAGGCTGGCCGAATACCTGCTTTCGATGGCACAAGACCACGGCCAAAGCTTCAGGCTCCCCACCAACCCAGAAATAGCTGCCATTGTAGGCACCACATCCGAGCCGGTGAGCCGCAAACTGGGTCACTTTTTGCAGCAAGGCTGGGTTGAAATTGACCGGCGTCGCGTGCGTATTACCAATCCTCTGGCGTTGCAAGAGCTGGCCAGGGCAGGCTAGGCAAAGCTATGCCGTCCTCGAGGATCGCCTTCCAGTGGAGGGCATAATTCTTCGGTGATCCTGGGCATTACGCTTGGCCGGCTGCATCCCCCCCCAAAAACCAACCTCCAGCCTGCATTTGTAGGCTGCCAAGTTTGACTTAAGTCATGGATTTTGGGCACACCGCAATGTTCCAATACCTTTGGGCGGTTGTGTGGAGGTAACCATGAAAACGGAGGGCCGACTATGCGAAACTGGCTGACCGGCGGCGGCATGGTACTGCTGAGCGCACTCCTCCTGGGGGTGATGGCCGGAGCCGGAAGCTATACCGCCAACCATGCCCAAGCCCTTTCCTATCTCTCCAACGACCCCAAAGCCTGCGTGAACTGCCACATCATGCGCGAGGTCTACGACGGCTGGCAGAAGGCCAGCCACCACCATGTGGCGGTGTGTGTGGATTGCCACTTACCCCACGACTTTGTGGGCAAATACCTGACCAAGCTCGAGCATGGCTGGAACCACTCGAGGGCCTTCACCCTGCAAGACTTTCACGAACCCATCCGGATTGGGGCGCGTAGCGCGGCAGTGGTGGAACAAAACTGCATAGGCTGCCACCGCAACCTGATTGGGGGCGTGTTGGAGGCCCAGACCGCATTCCAAAACGCACACGCCAACCTTAAGGATACAGAAGGCAAGTTCGGCTGTGTGCACTGCCACCGTGGGGTAGGGCACGGCCAGTAGGGGGAAACATGAATAGACGATGGTTGTGGATCAGCGTGGCCGTAGCAATCATTGCTGCATTGGGCACTTTTGGCATTCTGGCCCTGCTGGGGAACATCAACACCCGCCAGGCCGAAGCCCGGCAAACCTCCTTCCGGGTGGTGGAAATTACCAACAAAACCGAGGACTCCGCACTCTGGGGCAAGAACTTCCCCCACCAGTACGACACCTGGCTAAAAACCGCCGATAACGAGCGCACCCGCTACGGCGGCTCGGAGGACTTCCCCACCTCGAAGCTCGAGGAGAACCCTCGCCTGAAAATTCTCTTCAACGGGATGCCCTTCGGCACCGACTACCGTGAGCGGCGCGGCCATGCCTACATGCTGATTGACCAGCGAGAAACCGAGCGGGTCAAGCAGTTCAAGCAGCCCGGCGCCTGCCTCAACTGCCATGCCAGCGTGGCGACGGTGTTCCAGGCTGCAGGCGTGAAGGCTGGGGTGCCCGACGATGAAAACCACCGAATGGAGGCCATCTTCAAGGGCTTCGAGGTGATTAATCCCATGCCCTATGCCGAGGCCACCCAGCTTGTACAGCACCCTGTAGGCTGCGTGGACTGCCACGACGCCAAAACCATGGCAGTCACCATCACCCGCCCGGCCTTCATCACCGGGATTCAAAACCTGGCCAGGTCCAAAGAACCTGTCCCCTTCCTGCCCAGCCTCGAGCGCTGGCGCAAGGGCGACCAGGCCAGGCCCTACGACCCCAATACCGACGCCACCCGCCAGGAAATGCGCTCGATGATCTGTGCCCAGTGCCACGTGGAGTACTATTTTGCGCCGCCCAACAAAACCCTTACCTTCCCCTGGCACAACGGCCTCAAGGTGGAGCAAATCGAGCAGTACTACGACCAGGTCAGCTGGAAAGACTGGGAACACAAGCTTTCAGGCACCAACATGCTCAAGGCCCAGCACCCCGAGTTTGAATTGTGGGCCCAGGGCATCCACGCCCGCGCCGGGGTGGCCTGCGCCGACTGCCACATGCCCTATACCCGCGTGGGGGCGGTCAAGATGTCCGACCACCAGGTACGCAGCCCCATGCTGAACGTAGCCAGGGCTTGCCAGACCTGCCATAACGCCTCCGAGGAGGAGATGAAAGCCCGGGTGGACATCATCCAGGATCGCACCAAGAAGCTCCTGGATGAGGCCGAGATTGCCACCGTGGACTTGATCCAGGCCATCGAAGCCGCCAAGGCCACAGGCGCAAGCGATGAGGCTCTAGCCCAGGCCCGTCAGCTACACCGCAAAGCCCAGTGGCGCACCGACTACACCAACGCCGAGAACTCCATGGGCTTCCATGCCCCTGCCGAGGCAGCCCGCATCCTGGGCGAGGCCATCAATTTTGCCCGCCAGGGACAGCTTCTGGCCTACAAAGCCGAAATTGCCGCCAGGCCCAAACCGTAGTCTGACCCTGTTGTAAAACCCCCGCAGCATGGCGGGGGTTTTGCGTTAGAATACCGAATCTGCTCAGAAGTGACCTAAAAGCGATATACAAGTCCCTCGGACGCGCCCCCTGGCGCGGCCAGTGAGGGGCGCGTTTAGCGCCGCTCACGCGCAGAGTTGGTAGAGGAGCAATCAGGCGGCCCTTAGCTCAACTACACGGTCCACCAGGGAAAGCCAGCTTTTGTCATGGGTAGCAATCACCACCCCCCCAGAAGCCCTGGCAAAGTTAACCAGGTCTTCCAGCAGGCCCCGCCCCTCTACATCCAGGGCGGCCTCGGGTTCGTCCAGCAGCCAGATGTCCGGGTTTTGCAGGCGCAACCGGGCCATGGCCAGACGCTTTTTCATGCCGCTAGAGTAGCTAAGCACAGGCTTGTCGTGGGGGAGCCCGACTTGCTCCAGGGCCCTCTTAATCTGGGCGCGGTCATCGGCCCGCCCATCAAGCCGCAGGGCATAATGCAGGTTTTCGGCCCCGCTAAAGTGCCGATGAAAAGCGGGGGGATTGGCCAGAAAACCCACCCTTCCGGAGAGCTTTATAGCGCCCTGGGTGGGTCGCACCAGCCCCGCCAACACCCGCAGCAAGGTGGTCTTGCCCAGAGCATTGGGTCCCACCAGCGCCACCGTTTCGTGTTTGGCCAGTTGGAAGTCCAGGCCGCGCAGTACCCAGTCGCGCCCGTAGCGTTTGGCAACGGCTTGGGCCTCTATCAGCATCGGTTCCATCATACGCGTTTATACCAAATCTAGTTGATTCCCCGCGCCTTCTCCCCTGGGTGGGAGAAGGTGGCGACACTCCACGCGCTCTGGTCATCAGAAACAACGGTTACTACCACGGTTGCTCTGAGGGCGTCGCCGGATGAGGGAGTTCTTTCAATGCCCCAAAGTTGCCTGTGAAAGAAGAGTTGGGATTACTGGCCGATCAGGCTTTTCTCGAGGTTCAGCAGCCACTCAGGCGTGATTTTGATAAAAAAGCTGTTGAGTTGGGTGAAGGTGCCGGTCAGCATCAGCACCCCCACTGCAATCAGGGCCACCCCTGCAGTTACTTCGGCCCAGCGAGAAAAACGGGCTGCCTTGCGCAAAACCGGGCGAACCCGGTCGGCAAAAAGGGCCACCAGCAGGAATGGCACCGCCAGACCCAGAATGTAGGCCAGCAAAAAGTGAACCCCCCCTCCGGCTGCGGTGAGGGTCAAAATACCGCCCAGAATCGGGCCAATGCAAGGCGTCCAGCCCAGGCCCAACACCATGCCCAGCACAAAGGCTCCCCAGGGCCGGCTGGTATCCCCCTGGTAGCGCAGGTTGACCCCCCACTTGGGCTTCAGGCCCAGCATGTATAGCCCAAAAAGCAGCATGATGACCCCGCCCACCTGACCCAGCAGTTGCCGGTTTTCGAACAAAACTCCCCCCAGAAGCGTAAAGGGCAGCCCCAGCAACAAAAACACCAGCGAGAACCCCCCCACGAAAAAGAAGGCGTTGAACAAGGGCCTTCCTCGTTCTCCACCCAAATAGAGCAGATAGGTAGGCACCAGCGGCAGCACGCAGGGAGAAAGGAACGAAAGAATCCCGGCCAGGAAGGCAGCGGTCAGGCTCATAGCTGTCAGGATAGACCAGCCTGGCAAGGACATTCGTAATTCTTTCAAGGATTGCTGGGTATGATGGCGGCGATGCAAGGAAATATTCTGGAACATCAACGTGAACAACGCATTCGCGCCATTCTGGAGGCGATTCCGGACGATTTGATGTTGGTAGATGAGAAGGGCAATATTCGAGAGTACAAAGCAGGTCGAAGCAACCATCACCTGCCCATGGATCGCTTTCTGGGCACCACTTTGGGCGAGCTGTTTCCCCCAAATGTGACCCACCAGCTTCAAGAGGCTATTCGGGCGGTGCTGAAAGGTGAGCAGGCTCTGGTTATTGAGTTCAATCTGGAGGAGCGGGACTTCGAGGCCCGCATCGTCCCGATGGAGTGGGACACCGCTTTGATCCTCTTTCGGGACGTGACCCTCGAGCTAGAGGCAGAGCGGCTCAAGTCGGAGTTCATCGCTGCCGTCTCGCACGAGCTCAAAACGCCCCTGGCTTCGATTCTGGGCTTTAGCGAGCTGTTGCTGGAGGATGCTTGCAGTCCATCCGAGCTCAGGGAGTTTCTGGAAAACATCCAGCACAGCAGCTTACGGCTGAAGGATATGGTCAACAACCTGCTGGACACCTCCCGACTGGAAGCCGGGCGATTTGGCATCAGCCGACAGGCGGTAGATCTTCAGGTCACCCTGGCCCAGACCGCCCGCAGCTTTGCCGGCGTAGCCAAGCTCAGCCAGATTCAGTTTGTCTGGGAGTTCGATCCCTTGCCCATTATTGAGGCCGATCCGGAGCGCATCGGGCAGGTGGTGGGCAACCTCCTTTCCAACGCCTTCAAGTTCTGCCCCAGGCAGGGCACCATCTGGCTGCGGGCTCGGCCTCATGGGGGGGTGTTGCTCGAGGTCGAGGACACCGGCCCCGGCATCCCGCTGGAGGAGCAGGGCCAGCTCTTCAACCGCTACAGCCGCACCCAGAGCGCCATCTCGAGGGGCATTGTGGGTACGGGCCTGGGGCTCTACATCTCCAGGGCCATCGTCGAGGCCCATCACGGGCGCATCTGGGTAGAGTCGGAGGAGGGGCAAGGGGCCAAGTTTAGCGTTTGGCTACCGGTACATTGATGTCGCAGGTCTCATGTCACAGGTCTGGATGCCTTCAGCATTCAACTCTGGACAACTTCCTGAGCCATCCAAACACAAACGGCAGGTTCACAGATTGCTGTACGCTAAGGCCATGCTGCGCCTGGTGGGTCTCAGTACAACCTATCCTGGTTTTGCGCCTTCGGTCTCGCTCGAGGTTCCCCCAGGGCAAACCCTGGCGCTACTCGGGCCCTCGGGCAGTGGCAAAAGCACCCTCCTGCGGCTGGTGGCGGGCCTGGAGGCGCCCGATTCCGGTCAGGTCTGGCTGAACGAGACCGAACTAACCCCTCTACCGCCCGAGGCTCGCCGGGTTGGGTTTGTGTTTCAGGAC
>CAZIXH010000303.1:0-4080 GCA_964543055.1 uncultured bacterium | reverse complement strand
CCGATGCAGTTGTTGTAGACAGAGGCTCCCGCAGTTGGGGTGGTGGCTTGAGGCTGGCTTGGTGTGGGTGCAGCGGCTCCGGGCGCCAGACGCGTGGCCAGATAGTCCAGAATCGTGGCACGTTCTTCGGGGGTCAGCCTGAGGCCATAGCCCTGCATCTCCGTAATCAGGCTATCCCAGCGATCGCGGGTCTGCCGCTCGCGGGTAACAAAACCGATTTCGTGGCAGGTCTGACACTTCTGCAAAACGAGTTCGCGGCCAGGCCCCTCGGGAAGCGCGTTCTGGCCAAGGCCCATCCAAAAACCAACGGCTGCTAGTAGCATTACCCATACCAGGTATCGGGCTTTCATGTGTGCTTGTCCTCCCTGATCCAAGAGCATATCATGCTCTGATGGACGTTTTTGTGCGCGTCGACTAGTTTTTGCACAAAACTAAAGAAGTTCTAAAAAAGCAACCGGCAACCGGGGGTATCGGGCTGCCGGTGGGTGCGGTGCTGTCCGTTCAGGTGACCTTGAACTTGACCCGCATTACCCCGTTCCACTCGTAGCCGCGTTCGTTCCACCAGACGTTGCCGTTCAGAGGCTGGGTGCGGCCCAGGGCGTCGGTGGCTCGGGCCATGACTTCGTAGTCGCCGGGGGCGAGCAACTGCGGCGAGATCCAGCGGTACCAGCCGAACTTGCCCTCGTTGCCTTCAATGATAGCCTTGCGCCAGGTGGTGCCGCCGTTGACCGAGACCTCCACCGTTTCTACCGGCGCAAGACCATCGTTCCAGGCCACACCCCGAACCTCTACCAGGCGCCCTTTTACGGAAGCACCCGGCAGGGGTGAAAGAATGAATGAGTTGATGTTGGCCCCCCAGTTGGAGCGGGAGTTCTCGAGGGTGTAGTTGAAGCGGCTACCCGGCTGGGTGGGCAGGATGGGGGTGTTCCAACCCGGTAGCACCGGCACCCGGTAGCGGGGCACCTGCTCGTTGCCGGGGCTTTCGCTGGCGGTGAACTCGAGCTTGGCGAGCCACTTGACGTTGGCCGTGCCAAAGGTGCCGGCGGCCACCAGCCGTACCGGGCCGCCGTGTACAGCCGGTAGGGGTTCGCCGTTCATGCCCAGGGCCAGCATGGCGCTGTTGTACTCCAGCACGCTAATGGGGAAGCTCTTCTCGTAGGGCTGGGCGCCGCCCTGGGTGGAGGCGTTCATGGTGATGAAGCGGGCGTTATCCCGCAACTTGACCCCTTTGGCTTCGAGCAGGGTCTTGAGGAGCACCCCCCGCCAGGTGACCTGTCCCACCCCACCATAGGTCCAGGGGTTCCCCGAGGGCCGGGGGTTGAAGAACGAGCGGCCGTTGCCGGAGCACTGCAGCACGCTCGTCACCTCGGTCTGCGGCAGGCGGGAAAGCTCCTCCACGGTGATGCGGAAGGGGGCGTCTATCAGCCCGCCAATCTCCACCACCCAGCCCGGTTGCACGTTGGGCTCGGTGGTGTTGAGGCCGGGCAGGTCAATGTTGTTGCGGATGAACAGGTTGGCCTTGCTGGTAATCCGCTCGGAGCCCAGCACCTCTAGCGTGGACTCCATCACCACCGGGCGCGAGGAGAGCACCACCAGCTTGGGGTTCTTGCCCCGCACCACCTGATCGGCGGTGGCTTGTTGGGCCGAAGCCAGACCCATCATGCCCACGGCTGCGCCCGCAACGGCGGATTTTTTCAGGAACGCCCGGCGGGTCATTTCCTCGGGGGACACAGTGTTATCTTCGGTAGAAACTACTTCCTTATCTTGCTCATTCATGCAAGCCTCCTCCAGTAAAAATCGAAGTTTCACGTATTTTTTCAGTCACTTTGCCTTTAGTTTGTGAGATACGCCAACGTTACATTGTAACTACTGAGATACCCGGCATGAGTATCTAAACGGCAACAGTACTATATTTTTCCAACTTTTGAGCGCTCCACGGCTCGGAGGCCGCGCCGCCCAAAACGCCGGGCCAGCTCCAGTTCACCCATCACCAACGTGGTAGGCCGCCCGTGGGGGCAGACCCAGGGCAGTTCACACTCGGCCAGGGTATCCAGCAGGGCCTGAGCGGTAGCGCTCGCCAGCGGATGTCCGGCCTTGATGGCGGGCAGGCAGGCCAGCCGGGCCAGTACGCTGCGCCAGGCTTCGGCAAAGCTGGGCGCTCCCAGGCTGCCTTTCACCACTTCGGGGATCAGCGAGGGGTGCCCGGCCAGAAAAGCTGGAATGGTGCGGATGCGGTATTTGCCGGGGCCGAAAGGCTCGAGCAACAGTCCGGCCTGCTCGAGCTCGTGGGCGCGTTCGGCAAAGTTGAGTTCCTCGCCCAGGGCAAGCGAGACCAGCTCGGGGTGGGGGAGCTCGAGGGGAGGCTCTTCGCGGTAGCGGCGGGACAACTCTTCGTAGAGGATGCGTTCGTGGGCGGCGTGCTGATCTACCACGTAAAGCTCGTCGCCCGACTCGGCCAGCAGGTACAGCTCGCGGAAGCGGCCCAGGTAGTGAAGCCTGGGAAAGCGGGTTCGCTGCACCGGTGAAGGGCCGGTCATGGGGGTGGGTTCGGGTAAGGCTCGGGCCAGCGAGTGGGCCGAGAGCAGGTTCTGCACCGCCTGGGAAACAAACCCCAACACGGGCTCGAGCCGAACCAGCTTCACGCGGGATTTATCGGGGGAGGTATTGACCAGCAGGTGCTCGGCAGGGATGTCCAGGTTCAGCACGCCTACCGGAAACTGGCCGTGGGGCAGCAGTTCCTTGTAGGCGGCCAGTACGGCCTGTAACAGGGGCTCTGGCCACTCCACCGGGCGGCCATTCAGGGCCAGCAGCAGCCGGTCGCGGCGGGGGCGCGACAGCTCGGGCCGCGAGAGCAAGCCCGATACACGAAAAGGCCCATCAGCGGCCTCCAGGGGCAACAACCGGTTGGCCACCACCGAGCCCCAGAGCAGTTTGGCAACTTCGCCAAAGCCGCCCCCTGCATGGGCGATTTTCGCTTCGCCATCCACCACCAGTTGCAGGGCGATTTCCGGGCGGTGCAACAGGTAGCGCGAGACCAGGTGCACCACCTTGCGCCCCTCGGCAGCCGGGGCCTCCAGGGCGTTTCGGCGGGCGGGCAGATGGCTGAAGAGGGTGGTGACCTCGACCTGGGTTCCGGCGGGGGCCGGGTGTTCCTGGAGCTCGAGCTCGTCTTGAAAGGCTACCAGGGTTGCGCCGCCCAGCTGCTGGGGGGGCCTCGAGGTGAGCCGCACCTTAGCGGCCTGGCGGATGGCCCACAGACCTTCGCCCCTGAAGCCCAGGGTGGTGATCTGATGCAGGTTGGTGAGCTTGCTGGTGGTGTGGTGTTCCAGGGCCAGGGCCAGCTGGTCTTTGGGGATGCCGGTTCCGTTGTCGCTCAGCACAATTTTGTCGAGCCCACCGCCCCATAGCTCGAGGTAAAGCCGGGTTGCGCCTGCGTCGAGGGCGTTCTCGAGCAGCTCCCGCACCACATCGGCAGGGCCCGACACCACCTCCCCCGCCGCAATCTCGCGGATCAGGTCAGGGGGCAGTTTGCGAATCATGGTGGTCAGGCACCAGGGGCCTCGAGGACCTCCGGAGAAAGGCCCTTGAGCATCTCTTGCAGTTTTCGCAAAAAGAGCAGCGCGTCCAGGGGGCTGGTGCGAACCAGGTCGAGCTCCAGAAGTTCTTCCAGCACTTCCCTGGACAACCCCTTCTGGCTGGCTTCCAGCCCGCTCATGACGGTTTTGGCCCGCAGCAAGACCTCTGCGGGCAGGCCCGCCAGCCGGGCCACTTCCAGCCCGTAGCTTTTGCTGGCCGGCCCTGGCAAAACCTGATGATAAAACACCAGCCCGCCCGCCTCCTCCCTGGCCGCTACATGGGCGTTGCGAGCAGCCGCCATGCGCTCGGGCAGGGCGGTAAGTTCGAAGTAGTGGGTGGCAAACAGGGTGTAGGCCCGTACCCGGTCGTGCAGGTGTTCGCTGGCAGCCCAGGCCAGGGCCAGGCCGTCGTAGGTGCTGGTGCCCCGCCCAATCTCGTCCAGCAGCACCAGGCTTTGGGCGGTTGCGTTGTGCAGAATGGTGGCCAGCTCTTCCATCTCCACCA